>JBDLTD010000016.1:0-12388 GCA_039799185.1 Actinomycetota bacterium
TGTGTGAGCGGCAGTGATGTATCCCTTATGACCAGCAAAGCCATAGAGCGGGAACTCGGCATCCATCTTGCGCATAATGCGATCACGTGTGACTTTTGCAACCACAGATGCAGCGCTAATACTGACTACTACTTGATCACCTTTCCACACTGCTAAGTTAGGAAAACCTAATCCTTCAATTGCATACCCATCAGTTAATACATATGCAGGGGTTATATCCAAGCCATTTACCGCTCTGCGCATCCCATCAAGATTTGCTGCATGCACACCCCGTGCATCAACTTCTCCTGCCGGCACAATCACCACACTGATACTGGCTGCAATTGATTGAATGAGTTCAAAGACTTCATCTCTTTTGTTTTCGCTAATTTCTTTTGAATCTCTCACAGGTGCAAGCTCTGGTGCAAATGGATCATTGAGAACAACGGCTGCAATTACTAACGGTCCAGCACATGCCCCGCGTCCAGCTTCGTCAACGCCGGCAATAGGTGAGATTCCTGCTTGAATGAGCAGTTGCTCAATGACCTTCATAAAGAACTACTTAAGAACGTTGATTTGTGGAATATAAGTAATATTTTTAAAAGGCCAGATAACTGCAACTACTCGGCCTGTAACACGAGAGAGTGGAACGAAACCCTTATTGATGTCTTCTTGGTGATATCTAGAGTCCGCACTTGCTCCGCGGTGATCTCCCATGACCCAAATCTTTCCTTTTGGCACAGTGACATCAAAATTCATATCGCTAGGCTTATTTCCAGCAAAGATATAAGGCTCAGTCACTGCTTTATCGTTAACTGTTAATAGACCCGCCTTGTTACAGCAAACAATATGATCACCGCCAACACCAATGACGCGCTTGACCAAGTACTGCTTAGCTGGGTTAGGCAATACACCGACTGCTACTAGACCTGTTTTTAACTTGGCAACATATTTGTTTGTTGAATAATCAGTAATTTCAGGTAACCAGCCAGCAGGATCCCGAAAAACAACGACATCACCACGAGCGATATTGCGTGAAAGGAAAGGTACTTTGTTGACTGCAACGCGGTCTTTGATCTGCAGAGTGTTTTCCATAGAACCAGATGGAATATAGAAGAACTGGACTAGAAAAGTCTTTATAAGCAGGGAGACAACAAGTGCAACTACAACAAGGATTGGGAGCTCCCGAAGGAGGGAACCCTTACGACGCATTGAAGTGATTATTCAGCAGTTGGTGATGCTTCTGATGTTGCTTCAGCAACTGGTGCTTCTACAACTGCTTCAGCAACTGGTGCCTCTACAACTTCTTCAACAATAGGTGCCACTGCTACTGGCGCTTCAACAACTTCCTCAACAACAGGAGCTGCTGCAACTACAGCTGCAATTGGTTCTGGTGTTGAAAGAATTCCATCACCGTAACCTTCAACGCCATCGCGCTTTTCGCGAATCTTTGCAGCCTTACCGCGAAGATCGCGTAGGTAGTAAAGCTTGGCGCGACGAACTTCGCCCTTCTTTACTAATTCAATCTTTTCAATAACTGGTGTGTGAACTGGGAATGTGCGCTCTACGCCAACACCGTAAGAAACTTTACGGATTGTGAATGTTTCACGAACGCCATCGCCTTGACGACGGATAACGATTCCTTGGAATACCTGAAGACGGCTCTTGCTACCTTCGATAACACGAACGTGAACCTTGAGCTCATCACCGGCACGAAACTGTGGGATGTCTTTGCGCAGCGATGCTGCATCTACGGCGTCAAGAATGTTCATGGAATTCGTCCTTTTTTATCTTTATCTATTAAGCACCGGCTTTGGCAGGTGCAGACTGCGTATCTTGCCACAGAAGGGGCCTTGAGCGTAAATCGGGTAAATCTAGGCGGGAATCTCCCGCATGAGCGCGCCATGTAGGTGGGCACCGCCTGCCACGGTTAACTCCATCCCCCGCCATGAATGCGTGGTCACAACTGCCCCGGCCTCTGTGGCAATTAAGGCACCGGCAGCTAAATCCCACTCCTTTAATCCAGTTTCGATATAGCCATCCACCATTCCTGTTGCCACACAACATAGATCTGTTGCAGCAGCTCCCATTCGGCGAATATCTCGAATCTTTGGAATCAACTGATTCACCAAATCTAATTGGTTAATGCGATCTTTGACTTCATATGCAAAACCTGTTGAAATCAAAGCTCGGTTTAATTCAACGGGTTCATTGCATGAAATCGCAACATTATTAAGAAATGCACCGCCACCACGGCTGGCATGCCATGTTGCATCAATAGTGGGTGCATGAACAACTCCTGCAACTGTGCCCTTGGAATCTTTAACAGCAATGCTGATGTTCCAACCAGGTAGGCCATAGAAGTAATTAACTGTTCCATCTACTGGATCTATCACCCATGTGTAACCAGATTTACTCACCCTGTCGGCGCCTTCTTCTCCGATGATTCCATCATCTGGCCGCACCGCAAGAATGGCGTTAACTATTAGTTTTTCACTAGCAATATCCATTTGCGTTGCAATATCTATCGCCGTTGATTTAGAAGTTAACTCCCAAGAGGCAGGGCGATCAACTAATAAACGGCCAGCCTGGCCTGCAATATCTAAGGCCAGCGCTAAGAGTTCATCATTTGTGCTCACGCACTTATCTTAACCGTGTCATAGGATGAGCGACATGTTCTCGGCATATACAACCCTGTTTCGCACACCGGGAGCGATGAAATTTTCTATTTCAGCCCTCATTGGCCGAATGCCGATTTCAATGGATTCTTTAGCCCTGATTTTCATTGTTGTTGCCGTCAGTGATTCCTATGCACTAGCTGGGGCGCTCAGCGCAGTTGCATCAATTACTATCTCTATTGCAAACCCATTTTGGTCAAGACTTGCAGATCGCATCGGGCAACGAAAGATGTTGCTGCGAGTTGTCCCCCTTAAAATCCTTGGCCTCTCACTCTTTATCGCCCTTGTGATGAATGGGGCACCTGTCTGGACCTGGTTTGTTTCCATTATTTTGGCTGAACTTGCCGCAATCAATACTGGTGGATTAGTGCGCCGCCGTTGGTTACATGTCTTAAGTCCTGATAAATCAACTACCGCTGAAGATGAAGCAGATAAGCATGTGGTTAATACTGCTTACTCCTATGAAGCTTTAATGGATGAGATTGTCTTTATCGTTGGCCCGATTACTGCCACAGCATGTGCAACGTCAATTGCCCCTGCTGCCGGATTAATTGCAGGAATGATTTTGATGTCTATCGGGTTGCCGCTCTTTGCCATGCAACGGGCAACCGAGCCACCACCATCACCGGTTCGAGTTAAGGATCCACATCCCCCAGTTATTGGAATTCCAATTGTTCAGGCCATTGCACTTGCCACAACTTTTACAGGTGGTTTCTTTGGTGCGATCTCAATTACCGTCGTTGCCTTTGCTGAAAGTCAGGGGCAGAAGTCTTATTCAGGTTTGCTGTTGGGGCTATGGGCATCAGGCAGCGCAGTCATGGCCATCATTAATGGCTTGATTAAATGGAAAACCTCTTATGCCGGCCGCTTCCTTATTTTCCTAACGGCACTGACGATATTTTCAATTCCATTTCTCTTTGTGGATTCAATATTCGGGCTAGCCATCGCACTCTTCTTTAACGGCTTTGCTATCGCGCCTTTAATCGTAAATGCCTATGGTGTTGTGCAAGAAGCTGTGCCGAGTGAACAGATCACTGAATCTTTTACATGGGTCGTGGCAGGTATGCCATTAGGTGGTGCAATTTCTAGCGCCCTTGGCGGATGGGTCATCGATACCTACGGGGCGCAAAGCGCTCTCTGGGTGCCTCTGGGATTTATGTGTGCAGCATTATTAGCCACACTGCCCTACTTTCGCGTTTATAAGGGGCTCATCCATTACTCTCTGAACCGTGACTGAGCTTCGATTAAACGGCAAGAGTGAGGACGGTACTCACTTGTCCCTTCACGATAATGATGGCAATGAGTTCACTGTTCGCATTAGCGACACTTTGCGCGCCACAGTTAATCAACCTCGTCTTTCTGCAGTTCCAGAGCAAGAAGCAGACACAATTTCTATTAAAGAGATTCAGCGTCGCTTGCGTGCTGGTGAATTAGCTGAAGAGTTAGCTCGCGAAAATAATATTCCACTTGAAAAGATCGAGCGCTTCTCTGGTCCAATCTTGCAAGAGCGCATCTACATCATTGATCAAGCCCAACAAGTTTCTGTTCGCAAAGAAGGAAGTCGCGACCCAGTTAATTTGTTAGGTGTTGTTGTTTCTCGTCTTGCCCCGCGCAATATCGATCTTTCAGATCTTTCCTGGAACACATGGCGCCATGAAGATTCAACATGGACAGTTGAACTGCATTACCCAAACACCAGCGGTGTTGGAATTGCGCAGTGGAACTTTGACACCACTCGTCGCGTTCTTACTTCAATGGATGAGAATGCGCGCTGGATGATGGGCGATGAGCCACCAGCACGTGTGATGCCAACTCCTGGACTTGTTTACTCAGATGCTAATCACCCTTCTTTGCGTGAAGACATCACCCCTATGCCAGAAGTTCCACGCTTAGCCGTTATTCGCGAACTGCCAGATGATGAGGCAGCACGTGATGGAGTTGTTGCACGAGCAAAGGTTCCAAGTTGGGATGAAATTATGTTTGGTATTAAACCTACTGAAGATCAGTAAGAAATGATTGTTGACTCCGCCCTTTATCAAAACGGAATACGTATTAAAGATTCTGGGGATATATCCGATTTTGTAGATGAAGCCCGTAAAGATGGCGGATTTGTTTGGGTCGGATTATCTAGTCCTACCCAAGAAGAGTTTGACCATGTAGTAGGAGAACTCAATTTCCATCCATTGGCCGTGGAAGATGCAGTAAATGCCCAACAGCGCCCAAAAATTGATGAATACGGTGGGCTAACTTTCTTTGTTTTAAAAACAGTCTTTTATAATGAGTCCCGCAGTGAAATTTCTACTGGTGAATTAATGTGTTTTGTTGATCCTCATTTCATTGTCATTGTTCGCCACGGTGAGGGTTCGCCACTTGCATCTGTGCGTCAAGAGATTGAAACTAGACCTGATTTTCTTGTTCAAGGCCCATTTGCCGTGTTGCATGCAGTGGCTGACCGAGTAATTGATAGCTACACAACAATTGCCGCTGAGCTAGAAAACGATGTAATTCAACTTGAAAATAAAGTCTTTGGTGGTAACCGCCAAACATTTTCACAGGAGATTTACTTTCTTAAGCGCGAGATTATTGAATATCGACATGCAATTGAACCGTTAGTAATGCCACTTCAGAAATTAGTTTCAGAGACATACCAACTAACACCCGAACTCTTGAAGCCATTCTTTAGAGACACTCTTGATCACCTGCAACGCGCTTGCGAACATGCTTCAGGCATGGATTCTCTTTTGTCTTCAGCACTTCAAGCAGATTTGGCTCATATTCAAGTTCGCCAAAATGAAGATGTGCGACGAATCTCTGCCTGGGTCGCACTAGCTGCAGGACCAACAATGATTGCCGGAATCTATGGGATGAACTTTGATTTTATGCCAGAACTGCGCTGGAAATTTAGCTACCCACTTCTCTTGGTGGCCATAGCTTCAATGAGTGGGTTTCTGTTCTACAAATTTAGAAAATCTAACTGGCTCTAACTTAAAGCTGTAGTTAACAACCCAACCTGAGTTTCAATCTCACTATCCCCACCATGATGGCCAACCATGGCGCCTTCTTTTTCAGCGCGCTCTGGATCAAGTAGAACAACTCCCCCTTGGGCAATAGCAATAACTTCACCCATGCGATCAAGTGCATCGGCGCTTATCTGGCTACCAAAGAGGTTAGTAGTAACTACTTCCTCACGGGATAGAACCGTTGCTTTAGAACCTAAAAACTCTTTCCATCTGCTGGCTACTTCACTGCGCGCAGCAACGCTGTCATTTTCTGGAGATAAATAAAGATGTCTAGCTCTAGGTTCTCCGGCAATTACGGCCACACCCTCGAGTAAAGGATTATCTTGTCCGATAACTATTTTCTCTGTTGCATTAACCATTCCATGATCTGAAGTAAGCCAAATGCGGGTGCCATGTGGCATCTCTTTCATTAGATTTGAAAACATCTGATCAATCATGGAAAGGGCCGCTAACCACTTGTCACTTCCCACACCATCACTATGTCCAGCGGCATCTAAATCATTGACGTAGAGATAAACAAAAGATGGAGTCTTTTGCAGCGCCGCTTTAGTCTCTGCAATTAAATCTGCTGCAACATTTGCGCCTTTGTAGTTAGCCCCTCGAAATACAGCGCGCGTGAAGCCTGAGTTCTCATAACGCTTAGCTGCAACATGTGTGACATTTATGTTTTCAGCTGCAGCCCGTTCAAAGAGCGTTGGCACTGGCTGCCAGTTAATGGGATCAACTCGCTCATCCCATTTAAGAGCGTTAAGAATTCGACCACCACTGCGTGGAACTTGCACGGTGTAACCGAGCATTCCGTGCACACCAGGCAAAACACCTGTTGTAAGTGTTGCAAGTGATGTTGCTGTAGTTGATGGAAAAGAGGTTTGTATTGTTGAAAACTTAGTAAGACGGGCGATAGTGGGCATGGCATCGCCGTATTTTTCAATGACATCTGCGCCAAAGCCATCGATAAGAAAGAGAAGTTCTCGCCCACTGGGTGAAGGCCCAATAGCTAGAAGGTCTTCAGAAGTGGATAGTCCCAAGGATGTAAAGATCGATGGAGTTATCTGGGACAAATGCACGTTCATATCTTCTCATTACATCGGCTAAGGTTGACCCATGAAGAGTGCAATTAAGTATTCAGCCGAAGTTTCGGCTGCAATTGCAGCGGGCACGCCCATCGTTGCACTCGAATCTACGATTATTAGCCATGGTTTGCCACGCCCATCCAATCTTTTAGTTGCCCAAGAGTGCGAAAGCATTATTCGAGCACGCGGGGCCGTCCCAGCCACAATCGCACTCCTTGATGGCGTTGTTCATATCGGTCTTGAAGCCAATGAATTAGATGCCATAGCCAATCGTGATGATATTTCTAAAGCATCGAGCCGTGATTTAGCAATCATCATTGCCCAGGGCAAGAGCGCTGCAACAACAGTTGCAGCAACAGCTCACATCGCAGCTATTGCTGGAATCAAAGTATTTGCAACTGGTGGTTTAGGTGGCGTCCATAGAGGAGCTAATGAATCATTTGATGAATCAGCAGATTTAACTGCGCTCTCACAGTTAGATATGACCGTTGTATGTGCGGGAGTGAAATCAATTCTCGATGTTCATGCCACCTTAGAGCGCCTTGAGACTCTAGCTATTGCCATCGTGGGCTATAAGACCAACCGCTTCCCTGGTTTCTATCTCACCGACTCTGGCTTTGAAATCGAACACCGCGTTGATTCAGCCGAAGAGATCGCCTCAATCATTAAGGCCCGCAGCCAAGTTTCAACTTCTAACCATGCATTGATTGTTACCAACCCAGTTGAAAAGCAGATGGACAAGGCCCGTCATGATGAGATCTTGGCAACTGGTATGGCAAATGCTGCCCGTGATGGAATTGATGGAAAGTATGTAACACCGTATTTACTGGAGCATTTCCACACCGCCAGCAAAGGTGAATCACTTGCTATTAATACTGAAATCATTAAATCTAACTGCGCATTAGCTGCAGATATTGCGATGGCGCTTAAATGAAGAAAATCTTGTGTATTGGCGATTTAGCCCTAGATGTTATTTCGCAGTTAAAAGAGCCGATTAACTATGGCAATGACACTGCCAGCAGAATTTCAAGCCACCCAGGCGGGCAAGCTGCAAATGTTTCAACCTGGATTACTCGTACCCACTCCAAAGCGCAGTTAGTTGCCCGCGTTGGCAATGATCCCGTTGGTTTTGCCCTTATCTCTGATTTAGATAAATACGGCGTGGAACACATGAATTTGATGCACTCAGGACGCCCAACAGGTGTTGTGGTTATTTTGGTTGATGCCAACGGAGAGCGCACGATGTTTCCAGATAACGGAGCAAATGCAGATCTTGAAGTAAGTGATTTGCCACCCTTAGATGATGTGGATGGCGTGTATTTGAGCGGTTATGCACTACTTGATTTTCGCAGCCGCGACGCAGTTCTTTCTATGATCACAAAGATTAAAGCTGCCGGTAAGCCAATCTATTTTGACCCAACAACAACTGGGGCTATGAAGATTGTCTCTCGCGATGAAGTTTTATCCTGGGTCAAACTCATGGATGGAATTTTGCTCAACTCCGAAGAAGCTCTCTATCTCGGTGATGCTAAAGATGTTGAAACGGCTGAAAAGAATTTAACTGCTTACACCCCACTCGTTGTCATCAAATTAGGTTCTCGTGGCGCAATGGCCGTTCATGGCGACATCGTTGCAAAGGTGTCAGCCGTCACTACCAATGTGGTCGACACAACAGGTGCTGGAGATTCATTTGCCGCTGGATTTATTCCAAAGTGGCTTGAAACAAATGATTTAGAAGCATCCCTTTCTGCCGGAACTGCGTTGGCGGCAAAGTGTGTAGCAACTGTTGGGGCGCGCCCTCCCCTAGATTAAGCAACTCTCTTGGCACAATGCTCCAATGGCAACTGCGAAGACTCCCGCGAAAACTGCGGCAAAGGGGAAAAAACCCGTCGGTCCAAAACCTGGTGAATACCCAGGCAAGATCGTTGATATCGATGTTTCTAAGGAAGTTTCTGAATCTTTTCTTGAGTATGCATACTCAGTAATTTATTCTCGCGCACTTCCAGATGCGCGTGATGGTTTAAAGCCAGTTCACCGTCGCATCTTGCATCAGATGGCAGATATGGGACTTCGCCCAGAGCGCGGACATGTTAAGAGTGCACGTGTAGTTGGTGAAGTAATGGGTAAGTTGCACCCTCACGGTGATGGCGCAATTTATGACGCACTTGTTCGTATGGCGCAATCTTTTTCTATGCGCTTACCTCTTATCGATGGCCACGGAAACTTTGGTTCACTCGATGCTGGTCCTGCAGCTATGCGCTATACCGAAGCCCGCCTTGCATCTGCTGCAATGGCAATGGTTGCAGAGGCCGATGAAAACACCGTTGACTTTGGTCCTAACTATGACGGCCAGTTAGCTGAGCCTTTAGTTCTTCCTGCTGCATATCCCAACCTGCTCGTTAACGGCGGTTCTGGAATTGCTGTGGGTATGGCCACCAACATGGCTCCACATAATCTGGGCGAAGTTATCGCTGCAACTAAGTTTTTAATTGAAAACCCAACTGCCACAGTCAAGCAGTTAATGAAATTCGTTCCTGGTCCAGATTTTCCAACGGGCGGAGAACTCGTTGGTCTAGATGGTGTGCGCGAGGCATATGCAACCGGTAAAGGTTCATTTAAAGTGCGCGCAAGCGTTGAGATCGAAAAGGTCTCCACGCGCAAAATGGGAATTGTTATTAAGGAACTCCCCTTCACTATCGGGCCTGAAAAAGTTGTTGAGCGCATTGCAGCCCTTGTTAAGGCTAAAAAGATCGCCGGCATTAGCGACATCATCGATTTAACTGATGGTCAGACCGGCACCAACGTGGTTATTGAGATCAAGAACGGCTTTGAACCAGAAGCAGTTCTAGAACAGCTCTATGCCTTAACCCCTATGGAAGATGCTTTCTCAATCAATGCTGTGGCATTGGTCAAGGGCAAGCCACAGACCCTTGGATTAAAAGAGCTTCTTAAAGTCTTTATTGAACACCGCATTGAAGTTGTTCGTCGTCGCTCTGAGTTCCGCAAAGCAAAGGCAGAGGGGCGTTTAACTCTTGTTGATGGACTCTTAAAGGCGATTATCGATATCGATAAGGTCATCAAGATTATCCGCGGCAGTGATGATGCAGCTGCTGCGAAAGAGAAGTTAATGAAGGACTTTAAGTTAAATGATGAACAAACTACCTATATCTTGGATATGCCACTTCGTCGTTTAACGAAAATGAGCAAGCTAGAACTTGAAACAGAGCAAAAAGAGTTAAAAGCAACGATTGCAGAACTGACAAAGCTGCTAAAAAGTGAAGATGCGATCAAAGCACAGGTTTCAGATGAATTAACCGCAGTTGGTAAGTCATTTGCTACACCTAGAAAAACTCGAATTGGCGCTGCCTAAGCTCTAAGCGTTAAACTACGGCGTGATTTCAACCCAAGCGCTAGAACTTCGAGCAGGTGCTCGCCTGCTCGTTAAGGGCGTAACTGTGCGCATCAATAGCGGTGACCGCATTGGTTTTGTGGGTAGAAACGGTGCTGGTAAATCAACTCTTGCAAAAGTATTAGCAGGTGAAACTATGCCTGCAGGTGGTGCAGTCAATCGCACAGGAAAAATCGGTTACCTGCCACAAGATCCGCGCACCGGTGATGAACCTGGCACAGTAATCGAACGTATTCTCTCTGCCCGTGATCTAGATCAGATTTCACATCGCATGCGCGCTGTTGAAGAAGAGATGGCAACGGCCCAAGGTGAAGCTCTAGAAAAAGCAATGGATCGCTACACCCGCGTTGAGCATGAGTTCAGCGCTGCCGGTGGTTATGCAGCAACTGCTGAAGCAGAAGCTATTGCAACATCGCTAGGTGTGACAGAGGCAGTCTTTGCTCATGAGCTCTCCACACTCTCAGGTGGTCAACGCCGCCGTATTGAGTTAGCTCGCATCCTCTTTAGTGGAGCTGAAACGCTATTGCTCGATGAGCCAACTAACCACTTAGATGCTGACTCCATTATGTGGTTGCGTGAGTTTTTAGCTAAATACTCCGGCGGCCTTGTCATCATCTCCCACGATGTGAACTTGATTGAAACCGTTGTTAACAAGGTTTTCTATCTTGATGCCAACCGCAACGTTATCGATGTCTATAACTTGGGTTGGAAGGCATACCTTCTCCAGCGCGAACAAGATGAGCACCGCCGCAAGAAAGAGCGCGCTAACGCTGAAAAGCGTGCAGAGATTTTGCAGAAGCAGGGCGAGAAGATGCGTGCAAAGGCATCGAAGGCAACAGCGGCCCAGGGCATGTTACGCAGAGCTGAAAAGCTTCGCAGTGGCTTAGAGGATGTTCGTGTCAATGACAAAGTTGCACGACTTCGCTTCCCAACTCCAGCCCCATGTGGCAAGACCCCCTTGTCTGGAGAAGAGCTTTCAAAGTCTTATGGTTCACTTGAAATCTTTACCGATGTTTCTTGTGTGATTGATAAAGGCTCTCGCGTTGTAATCCTTGGACTCAACGGTGCTGGAAAGACAACACTTCTTAGAATTTTGGCCGGTGAACTTGAATCTGATACTGGAAAAGTTGAACAAGGCCACGGCTTAAAAATTGGTTACTACGCCCAGGAACATGAATCACTTGATTTCGAGCGCACAGTTCTTGAGAACATGATGTCTGCAACCCCTGATCTGCGTGAACCAGAGGCACGTAACACGCTCGGTTCATTCCTTTTCATTGGCGATGATGTTCACAAACCCGTCAAGGTCTTATCTGGCGGAGAACGAACTCGTTTAGCTTTGGCCGTTCTAGTTGTTTCTGCTGCAAATGTATTGCTCCTCGATGAGCCAACAAATAACTTAGATCCAGCATCTCGCGCTGAAATCCTTGGAGCGCTAGCTGAGTATCAAGGCTCAGTCATCATGGTTTCTCACGATGAAGGTGCTGTGCAATCACTTAAGCCTGAGCGCGTTATCTTGTTGCCAGATGGCGATGAAGATCTGTGGAAAGAAGAGTATTTCGACTTAGTTTCTATCGACTAAGCGTCGATATGTTCGCGATCAATCTCAGCGTTAGCAATGAATTCCTTGCGCGGGGCAACATCACTGCCCATCAATAGTTCAAACATCGCCTCAGCAGCTGATGCGTCTGAGACTGTGATGCGGCGAAGTGTGCGGGCATCTGGATCCATAGTTGTTTCACGCAGCTGATCTGCATCCATTTCGCCCAGACCTTTATAGCGCTGAATAGGCTCTTTCCAACGCTTGCCGGTCTTCTTTAAATCTGCAGTAATTTTCTTCATCTCATCATCGCTATAGGTGTAGATGTATTCACCCTTCTTTCCTCCCCCGCCCATTACTTCAATGCGGTGTAGAGGTGGGATTGCAGCAAAAACACGGCCAGCATCAATAAGCGGGCGCATATAGCGATACATCAAAGTAAGTAACAAGCAGCGAATATGTGCACCATCAACGTCAGCATCTGACATCAAGATAATGCGGCCATAACGAGCTTCATCTAATTCAAATGACTTGCCAGAGCCTGCACCAATTACCTGAATAATTGATCCGCACTCTTTATCTTCTAGCATCTGCGAAAGTGATGCTTTTTGAACGTTAAGAATCTTTCCACGAATTGGCAAAATCGCTTGGAACTCAGAGTTACGTGCTGCCTTGGTTGTGCCAAGGGC
>JBDLTD010000017.1:0-12358 GCA_039799185.1 Actinomycetota bacterium
ATTGATGGAACATTGATTCCAGGCTTTGTAGACATTCACTGCCATGGCGGAGGAGGCAAATACTTCTCTGCACTTACTGTCGGTGAAGTTCACTCTGTCATTCAAACTCATCGCGGGCATGGCACAACTTCTCTCTTAGCCTCTCTTGTCAGCGAACCGATTGAAACTCTCAAAGAACAGATTGTTCGCTTAAAGCCCTTGTATGAAAGTGGGCAAATCTTAGGAATTCACTTAGAAGGTCCCTATCTTTCCCATGCAAGATGCGGTGCTCATGATCCCCAGTTACTTGTAACTCCTGATCTAGCTGAAATAAAAGAACTTCTTGAATTAGCAGATGGTGCAATAAAGATGATCACGATCGCCCCAGAGTTACCGGGTGCAATTGAAGCGATCAAATATCTATCTGCTGCCGGAGTTATAGTTGCAATTGGTCATAGTGATGGAGCTTTTGTTGATGCTGCAGCTGGTACAAATGCCGGTGCTCGAGTTGTCACTCACTTTATGAATGGAATGAATAAATCCTTAACAGAGGGCTCTTTTGCCTCATTCGTAGTTGCAGATGAGCGTCTATCGGTTGAACTCATTATTGATGGTCACCACATCCCATTTGCCACAGCCCGTGAAATCTACACAGCACTCGGTCCACGCATCATCTTTGTAACTGATGCAATGGCAGCGGCCGGATCTTCTGATGGCTCTTACACAATCGGAAAACTACCGGTAGTAGTTAAAGATGGTGTGGCCCGCCTTGAGAGCAATAACGCCCTTGCTGGCAGTGTTTTAACTATGGATGCAGTATTTATTAATGCGGTGAATTCATTAGGTCTCTCGGTTAAGGAAGCAGTAACTGCGACTTCAACCCGTGCTGCAAAGCGCTTAGGGCTTAAAGATCGTGGTGAGATTGCAGTCGGTATGCGTGCAGATTTGCTGAGCTATAACGCTTCTGAGAGCAGCATTGCTTTAATTAGTGAGTAAGAGTCACCTTAGATAAACCTTCAGGTGCATCTGGATCAAAACCAGATGCAACAGCAAATTCCAAAGCAAAGCGCTGCAAGACCATGGCATCAACGAGCGTTGAAGTAATTTCATCCGCGCAGTTTGAACCAGCCAAAACAATGTCATTTCCAGTTGGGGCTCCGCCATTGCCAATCCAGAAAATGCGTTGTGATGTCTTTCGAATCTTTGTTGTGGCTTCAACAATTGAGTCGGCAGGCATATGTTTTGGGGCGACGATAAAGACTTGTGTTTCAGCTGTCAGCGCTGAGATAGGCCCGTGTAGATAATCTGCAGTTGAAAGTCCTTGGACTGAAATCTTGCACGTCTCTTGGATTTTCAAAGCTGCTTCACGGGCATTTGGATATGCAAAGCCACGCCCCAAGATAACTAGTTCATGGGCACGAGATGTATTAACAACGGCCTTTGAAACAAGATCTGAATCATCTGCAATGCGCTGCGCTTCAGTAACAATCTTTGAACCATCTACTTTTTTACCTGTCCAAGCACACACAAGTAGGTAGGAAACTAGAAGTTGAGCGTTGTATGACTTAGTAGCTGCCACAGCAAGCTCTGGGCCAGCTAGAAGAGGAAAGTGATGATGGGCAATCTTGGCTAAGGGTGAGCCATCATCGTTGGTCATTGAAATGACGTAGGCGTTAGCCTCACGCGCAGCTGTTGCAAAGTGAACTAAATCAGGAGATTGCCCACTCTGGCTAATGGCGATAACAAGTGTGTTTTTGTATTTAAGCTCAGATTTATAGACAGTCACAGATGATGGTGAAGTGAGTCCAACAGGCAAGCCAATCTGAGTCTCAATTAAATACTTGAGATAGTGAGCGGCGTTATCAGAGGTGCCGCGAGCCAAAATCAGAACAGATTGAATCTTTTGCTCAGTCAGCACGTCTTTGATTGAATCAAAAGCACTGGAGTTATCAAGAATTGCTGAAAAGACTTTTGGAGTCTCTGCAATCTCAGATGACATAATCGCGCCTAATTGCTTCATGGGCTTATCTTCCCATACCTCCTCCACTATTGTTCAACCCATGACGCTAATAGTCGATTTAGGTCAGTCTGGCTGCCGTATTCGCATGGGTGGTGTTTCACTCAATTCCACTCGTGGAAAATTAGCTGGCGAGCATCCACTGCCAGCATTACGTGCAATATTTGAAAGTACAGAAAAAATCAATGCAAATACTGTGGCACTTTCATGTACTGGCTTTGGTGGCATTGTCACCGACCCACAACCCTTTCATGAACTTTGTAAAGAATTCTTTGGGGCGAAAAAAGTTGCGGTAATTGATGATGGTTTAGCTGGATTTGTTGGTGCTCTTGGGGGCAGTAACGGAGTTGTGCTCTCAATTGGTGGCGGCGTAGTAAGTGTTGGTGGAAACAATTCGAACTTTTCTCATCGCGATGGATTGGGCAGCACATTTGGTGATGAAGGCGGCGGTTTTTGGCTGGGAAAATTAGGCTTGACGAGAGCACTGGGAATCCGTCAAGGTCGTGGTGATGATCAAATCTTATTAAATGCTTTTAAAGATCAAGTCCTGGCATATGACGTTCTTGATGTTAAAAATGCAGCAGACGCAGCATCTTTAGCAATTACTTCTGCACAATTTCTACTTACAGCAGCCGATGTCGGAAGTCCCACTGCAATCGCTATTCGAAATGAAGGTGCAGCACTTCTAGCCCAAACCGTTATTGCCACATGGCAAGGTGCTGGTGGTTCCAAAGATGATGCTCCAGAGATTGCGATACAGGGTGGTCCTTCTAAGAACTCTGCTTATGTAAGTGCTATTCAAAGTAATATTTCCCGCTCACTCCCAAGGGCTAAGTTTGTAAGTGCCAGGGGAGATAATTTAGATGGCGCACTCTGGATTGCAAACAATATGCCGAATGATGCCGAGCCTTTGCTGCGCTGGGCTAGCAAAACCTCATAATGAAAAGTTTTCGTGAATATCGATACTCAAAAGGCTGGATCGTCCTACTAGCAACTGTTGTTGGCCTTGGTTATGGTGGATACACATTCATTAATCGCGCTGTGACTTCACAGGTTTATGTAACAAATTGTGGAATACAGGATTACAAGCCAGAAGTAGTCATTAAGTTCTGTGCAGATGCAGGTGTTGGAGTTGGCGCTATTGAGTGGAGCTCATGGAGTGCGGAAGGCGCAAGCGGTGAAGGTAAATATCAAATTAATGATTGCCTACCAAACTGCGCCGAAGGCAAGCAGCATTACGCCGATGTGGTTGTGGAGTTGAGTAAAGCCAAGACAATTAATGGAAAACCCACCCTTACCTACATTAAAGTCACCACTAAAGATGGCAAGAATCTTCCCTTGAGTGATTCACCCGATGATGCTTGGCCTATGGAGCTTGCTGGCTAATTAGCGCGGAGAAGTGAGCAAGAGGGTTGCTGCAAGGAACAAAATACCCACAGCTGAAAATGCTGTTAATCCCCTACGTACTTTTGGCCGTGCTAGAACTGTTGTAGCTCTGCCAATGATTGAAATTAGGAATGAATACCAGGATGCAGATGTAAGGGCTTGAATCATTGAGAGCAAGAAGATTCCCCACCCGAGATTGAAATCTTTAGGCACAAATTGTGGGATAAATGCAACGGCAAATACTGCAGCTTTAACATTTGTTAGATTAGTTAGAAGTCCTAAACGAAATGCTGGCCCTAAGCCTGTCTTTGCTGATCCTTCATAATCAAATTTTCCGAACTCATTGCGCAAAGACCACAGAGTTTGAAGAGCAAGGAAGGTGAGAAATGCAACGCCTGCATATTTAAGGGCAGTGTATGCCGTTTGTGAGCGGGCAAAGATCTGCGACAAACCAATTGCAGATGCAGCGCCCCAGAAGATAAGAGCAGTGCTTGTGCCAAGCAAAGTTGTGTAAGCAGTTTTAGTGCCACCAATAATTGCTTGGCGCAGAATCATTGCAACGGTTTGGCCAGGAACAATCGCGAGTAAAAGAGCGGTCAGCACAAAGGCTGGAATGACGTGCACAAAATTGACCATACGTAGCCCCGACGGGATTCGAACCCGCGTAGCTGGCTTGAGAAGCCAGAGTCCTAGGCCGCTAGACGACGGGGCCCTAGTGTTTCCATTTCTATCTTTACATCGCTGGGGTACCAGGACTCGAACCTAGACTTACTGAACCAGAATCAGCAGGGCTGCCAATTACCCCATACCCCAAAAACAGCAGGAGCAAAGAATACCAAAGGATTTAGAGCTCTAACCCCGCGCGAATACGGGCCAATGAAGCCTCTTTGCCAAGTAATTCCATAGATTCAAATAGCGGTGGAGAAATCGTGCTTCCTGTTGTTGCAATGCGTACTGCACCAAATGCAATACGTGGTTTTAATCCCATCTCTTCAATCAATGATGATCGCAGAGCAGCTTCGATACTGTCGTGATTCCAGGTTGCTAGTGGCTCTAGCTCCTTCAATGAGCGCGCTAATACCTGCTTTGAGGCATCATCAGTAATCTTTGCAACACTATCTGCTTCAACTGCAAAGTTTTTAACGAATAAGAACTTGAGCATTGCTGGCACTTCACTAAGCATAATGATTCGCTCTTGAATCAATGGCAGCGCTAGCTTCACAAGTGCAAGCTCATCGGCGCTTCCAGTAATTACTCCCGCCTTAGTTAAAAACGGCAATGACCAATCTAGGAATTCATCGATAGTTAAGGCGCGAATCTTGTCACCGTTGATTGCTTCAAGCTTTTTCATATCAAAGCGGGCAGGTGATGAGTGAACCTTTTCAACAGTGAAAAGCTCAGTGAGCTCCTTCATCGTTACGTTCTCACGATCATCTCCTGGTGACCAACCAAGCAAGGCTAAATAATTACAAATCGCTTCAGGCAAGAATCCTTTATCCCTATACCAAGCGATAGAAACTTCACCATTTCGCTTTGAGAGTTTGGCATTGTCTTGACCCATAACAAATGGCAAGTGAGCAAACACTGGGTAATCCTCTAACGCTAAGCCCATGGCCTGATAAACACGGATTTGGCGTGGTGTGGAAGAGAGTAGATCTTCACCGCGCAAGACGTGGGTGACCTTCATTAAAACATCATCAACTGCAACAGCCAAAGTGTAGAGAGGTGAGCCATCACCGCGTACTAATACGAAGTCAGGAACGAATTTATGATCAAAGGAGACATCTCCACGGATTAAGTCGTTAAAGGTTGTTCCGCCATCAGGCATGCGCATACGCACTACTGGCAAGCGACCTTCACTCTTATATCCAGCAATTTGATCAGCAGTTAAATCTCGGCAATGACCGTTATAGCCAGGTGCAACATTTGCTGCGCGTTGTGCTTCACGTACTGCTTCTAACTCTTCAGATGAGCAGTAACAGTGATAAGCATCTTTTTGATCAAGAAACTTTTGTGCCCACTCGGCATAAATACCTAAACGCTGTGACTGTAAGTAAGGACCATTCTCGCCGCCAACTTCAGGACCCTCATCCCAGTTCAGGCCAAGCCACTTCAATGTGTCGATCGCAGCTTGAATATATTCATCTGTAACACGAGTGGTGTCAGTATCTTCAATTCTAAAAAGGAATGTTCCACCAGTGTGACGGGCATAGGCCCAGTCAAAGAGAGCTGTGCGGATATTGCCCACATGCAGATCACCTGTTGGAGATGGTGCGAAGCGAACCTTTACTTTTTTACTCAATTTTTTCTCACTTTGTTTGTTAGCTCGCCTAAACCTTCAATAGCCATTGTCGCATCTGCGCCTGCAACCATTGGTCCAATTCCTGCAGGAGTTCCAGTCAAGATAATGTCACCTGGCAGCAAAGTCATCACTCGTGAGACAAAGTTAATGATTTCAGGAACTTTAAAGATCATGTCGCTCAGCTGTGCTGACTGCTTAACTTCACCAGCAACCGTTGCAGTAATTTTCTGTGTGCCAGGAATAAAGTCCGTATCAATCCATGGGCCCAGTGGGCAGAAGGTGTCAAAGCTCTTTGCGCGGGTCCATTGACCATCTTTTTGTTGTAGATCTCTTGCTGTTACATCATTTGCAATCGTGTAACCAAAGATCACATCATTCACGCGCTCGATAGGAACATCCTTGCACAGGCGGCCAATAACAATTGCTAACTCTGATTCATGATCTATGCGCTCTGACATCTCTGGCCAAACAATGGTGTCATTGGGCCCGATAACAGAGGTATTAGGTTTTAAAAAGATAATGGGTTCATCTGGAACAACCCCACCCATTTCAGCTGCGTGATCTGCGTAGTTCTTACCAATGCAAACAACTTTAGAACGTGGGATTACTGGTGCAAGCAAGCGGACCTGAGAAACTGGAACTGTTGCTGCAGTCTTTTGAATCCCTGAATAGATGGGATCACCTGTAATAACCGTAATCGTGGCATCATCTTCTAGAACACCAAAGAGTGGATCTGTACCCAATCCTGAGTCAGGGCCTGGAGAAAAACGGACGATGCGCATTGGGCGATTCTATCTCTTACTCGTGGTCTTCAATCTCTTTCTCAAGGCGCTCGATTAATACGCTACTAATTCTGCGGCGGCGGCCTAATGGACGCTCTGAAGTGATTGACCAACCATGTAGTGAAACTGTTGATCCAGCAATTGGCACACGGCCCAGCTTTTGCGCCATTAATCCACCGATTGTGTCTACATCCTCAAAATCAGATTCATTGATTTCAATCTTCAACTCATCAGCTAGATCTTCAATATGCAGTGAGGCATTGGCACGTGCTTTATCAGGTGTGAGCCAAGCAAAGTCATCTTCACCATCATCAAATTCATCTTCAATCTCACCCACGATTTCTTCGATGATGTCTTCAATTGTGATGATTCCAGCGGTTCCACCATATTCATCAACTACAACAGCTAAGTGAATCTGATTGCGCTGCATCTCTTTGAGTAGCTCATCAGCCATCTTGATTTCAGGAACGAAGGTGGCCGGACGCATGTGCTGCTCAACAATCTCAGTTTGCTCAGCCTCATGGTGATCAAGTGCGCGGCGAGCTAAATCTTTCACATAGACAATTCCAATGATGTTATCTGGACCCGTTCCAACTACTGGAATACGAGAGAAACCAGAACGCAGTGCAAGGGACAAGCCTTGACGCAAAGTCTTATCCTTTTCAATCCAGACCATGTCCGTGCGAGGAACCATGAGTTCGCGTACCAAAGTGTCGCCTAGTTCAAATACGGAGTGAATCATTTCGTGCTCATCTGATTCCACAAGACCACGCTCGTGAGCTTGATCTACTAAGTCACGTAGCTCAGCCTCTGAAGTAAAGGGACCAGAGCGAAAACCTTTACCTGGAGTCAGTGCATTACCGAGTGCAATTAAAAGTTTTGTAACTGGACCGAGTGCAAAAGCCAACCCGTAAGCCACGATGATTCCATAGCGGGCGTATTTATGAGGCTGTTGTTTGCCCAGTGTTCGTGGACCAACTCCCACCACAACGTAGGAAAGCACAACCATAATTGCAACCGTTAAGGCCATCGCTTGTGCTGACGAGTAATTGCGAAGCAAAATAACGGCTAAGAGAACAGTGGCGGTGAACTCACAGAGCTTTCGCACCAGAAGAATCACATTGAGATATCTAGCTGGCTGAGCACTGTATTTGCGCAGAAGCATTCCCCCACGCTTGCCCTCTAGCTCTTCAACAACGATACGAGAGATAGATGTAAGAGCAGACTCAGATGCAGCTAGAAAACCTGCAAAAGCCAACAATAAAATGATGCTAACGATAGCTATCGGACTCATTGAGTTTGCTTCCACTTTTCTACGATTTGTTCTTGCAGGGCAAACATAATCTTTTCTTCATTCGGTTCTGCATGGTCGTAACCAATTATATGCAATAAGCCGTGTGTGGCGAGAATGTAAATCTCATGCTCAGTTGAGTGACCGGCAGTTAGCGCTTGGGCCGCAGCAAAAGCTGGACTAATCATGATGTCGCCAAGAGTGACAATTTCACCTTCTGATTCAGGCATATCCATAGGGAAAGAAAGAACATCTGTACTTCCAGGTTCATCCATCCACTTAATATGAAGCTCAGTCATATATTGATCATCAATAAAACCAAGATTGAGATCACACTCTGGATTAAGTTTTAACTCAACCAAGGCAAAAGTGAGCAGAGAAGTAACTTCTGCGCTTGGGACTAACTGCCCCGAACTATTTGAAACTTCTATTGTCATCTATTTGCGAATCGGGCGAAGTGCTTGTTTCGCCTCATCAAATTTGTCATATGCCTTCACGATGTCGCCAATTAAACGGTGGCGAACAACATCCTCAGCGGTGAGTTCAAGGAAGGCTATGTCATCAATATCTTTCAAGATATCTCTGACAACTCGAAGACCTGAGTGCTGACCATTAGGTAGATCGATCTGAGTGACATCGCCAGTAATAACCATCTTTGAACCAAAGCCCAGACGGGTTAAGAACATCTTCATCTGCTCTGGTGTTGTGTTCTGTGCTTCATCCAAAATAATAAAGGCATCGTTGAGAGTGCGACCGCGCATGAAGGCAAGGGGTGCAACTTCAATAATTCCACTTTGCATCATGCGTGGGATTGTCTCAATGTCGATCATGTCGTGGAGCGCGTCAAAGAGAGGACGTAGGTATGGATCAATCTTTTCATTGAGCGTTCCTGGCAAGAAACCTAAGTGCTCCCCTGCTTCAACTGCTGGACGCGTTAGAACAATGCGATTTACTTTCTTGGCTTGCAGGGCAGAAACCGCTTTAGCCATCGCTAAATACGTCTTACCCGTTCCCGCAGGCCCAATTCCAAAAGTAATTGTGTGGTCTTCAATTGCATCCACGTAGCGCTTTTGATTAGCAGTCTTTGGTCTAATTGATCGGCCACGGTTGCTAACAATATTTAAGGATAAAACCTCTGCTGGATGATCCACTGGCTTGCTCTCAAGCATTGCAATTGAGCGGGCAACAGCGTCAACGGTGAGAACATTTCCTGAGCGAATAACAACCATTAGCTCGCCAAAGAGATTTTCAAGAGCCATGCAATCAATATGAGGACCGCGCAGAGTTATTTCATTTCCACGAACAGTGATGTTTACTGAAGGAAAAGCCGCTTCAACAGCGCGAAGGTTGTCATCATGTGAACCGATCAGCGCAACCATGGGAATAGCGGTTGGGACCGTGATGAGTGTGCGTTCCATTAATGCCAAATCTATCTTTAACCTGGGGGCCAAGCCAGTCCACGCCCACCAAGAAGATGCAGGTGAGCGTGAAAAACAGACTGTCCAGCCTCTGCGCCAGTGTTAAAGACGGTTCGGTAACCAGTTAAGCCATGAGTTGCTGCAATCTCACCAGCTGCAACAAAAAGGTCAGCGGTCAGCGTTGGGGAGATCTTTGCCAACCCTGCAGCATTTTCAACATGCAGAGTGGGAACTATCAAAACATGTGTTGGAGCTTGTGGGTCAATGTCATTAAATGCCACAACATTTTCATTGCGATAAATTATTTGCGCAGGAATATCGCCGGTGATGATTTTGCAGAACAAGCAGTTTGAATCTAACGCCACGTAATTACCATACCTTGAGCAACGCTGAAATAGCTGCGACTGCCGCAATACCTGCATGGGCTGAGCGCAAGATTGGACGTCCCATCAGCGCGACTTTTGCCCCTGCTTCAACGAATTGATCAAGTTCAGTTGGTGTGATTCCACCTTCTGGTCCGATGATGATGAGTAGGTGTGCAACATTATGAGAGGAAATCGCATCACTGAGTTTAGTTGTTGAGCTCTCATGAAAGACAACAGCTAAATCACTGAGTTTGATTGCCTCACAGATCTGCTGGGTTGTTGCAATATCTGTGACTTCTGGAATACGTAATCTGCGTGATTGCTTACTCGCTTCACGGGCAGTAACTGAGAACTTTTCAGATACTTTGCCGATACTGCGAGATGCCTGCCAAGGCACGATGCGATCGACACCAGCTTCAGTTAAAAGCTCAATTGCCTCTTTTGCACGATCACTTTTTGGCAAAGCCTGCACAACAGTGATTGTTGTTGGTAGCACTTCCTGAAAACCAGAGGCTATTACTTCAACTTCTAACGATTTCTTCTTGACGGCAAAAGCTTTAACTTGGCTCCAGCTGCCTTGCCCATCACTGAGCATGAATAGATCTCCGGCTTTCATGCGCAATACTCGCACGGCATGGTTGGCATCTTCATTATCAAATTCATAAATCTGCCCCACTGTTGTTGGCAGGTCATCGACGAAAAATAGAGTCAACATTATTTGGTAAACGCACCCTTAATCTTGGAAAAGATTCCACCATCTGGGTTCTTTACGTGGGCATCTCCTGATTTTTCCCCACGCAAATCTGCAAACTTCTTGAGTAGCTCTTCCTCTTCACGGCTTAGTTTTGTGGGAGTCTGAACTTCAACATGCACAACTAAATCTCCACGGCCGCCATGGCGCAAGCGAGTCATTCCCTTGCCCTTGATTGCAATAGGGGTTCCACTTTGTGTTCCGGCTTTAACATGAACATCAACTGGGCCATCTAATGATTCAACTGTGACTGTTGTGCCAATTGCTGCTGCGCTCATTGAGACAGAGAGAGACATATGCAAAGTATCGCCTTCGCGAATCAAATAGTCATGATCTATCTCAACTATTTCAACATATAAATCTCCAGCAGGTCCCCCACCATGGCCAACTTCACCGCGGCCAGATAGTTGAATACGATTTCCTGTTTCAACTCCTGCAGGGATTTTTACTTGAATATTCTGACGTGATCGAACACGACCTTCCCCTGCGCACTCGCGGCAAGGGTTTTGAATAACGCTTCCATACCCACCGCATGCATTACATGGGCGTGAAGTCATTACCTGGCCAATTACTGAGCGAACTACTTGCTGAGTTTCACCGCGACCTCTACACACCGCACATGTTGATGGCTGCGCACCATCAATACAACCGCTGCCTGTGCACTTAGGGCAAACAACTGCGCTTTCAACTGTTATCTCGCGCTCTGTGCCAAAGCACGCTTCATGCAAATCTACTTGCACGCGAATTAAGGAATCTTGACCCGCACGCATACGCGGACGTGGTCCCCGTGATCCACCGCCACCAAAGAATGCATCCATGATGTCGCTAAATCCGCCACCGAAACCGCCTCCACCAAATGCGTTGCCACCCATGTCATATGACTGACGCTTTTGTGAATCACTTAATACTTCATAGGCAGCAGTAATCTCTTTGAATTTATCCTGCACCGCAGGGTCTGGGTTCACATCTGGGTGTAGTTCACGGGCAAGTTTGCGATAAGCCTTCTTAATCTCATCAGCTGAAGCTTCGCGCGTAACACCGAGCGTTTGGTAATGATCGCTCAACTTATGCACCTTCATCAATGAAGCGGCCAACATAACGAGCAACTGCCGATACTGCAGCAATAGAACCTGCGTAATCCATACGAGTTGGCCCTAAGACACCAACTGCGCCATGTTGGGCCGACTCCACGCCGTAACCAACTGTGACCAATGAAGTTGTTTGCAAATTTGTCTCGTTCTGCTCACTGCCTATTCGAACGTGAACCGTTGAACGTGCCTCATCAAGCAAACGCAAAATAACAACTTGTTCTTCCAGTGCTTCAAGAATTGGTGAGAGAGTAAGACCTAAATCTTCACCAGATCGAGCCAAGTTTGCTGTTCCTGAGATTGCCATCTTCTCTCGGCCTTCTCCAATTATTGGGAACGTAACGACAGCAACTTGCTTTGTAATATCTGCTAATAACTTGGCAGATCTTTTCAATAACTCTTCTAGATCATTTGAGCCCTGAAGAAATGTTTCAATCGCTCTGCGCTCAGCAGATGAGAGCTGCTTAACAGTTGCTAACTTATCTACAAAAACTCGATATCCAAGATCTGTTGGAATACGTCCAGCACTTGTGTGAGGTTGCGTGATTAGGCCTTCATCTTCAAGAACAGCCATTTCATTTCGGATTGTGGCAGGTGAAATACCGAGTCCATGGTGATCGGCGATTGACTTTGAGCCGACAGGCTCCTGCGTCGAAACGTACTCATCGACAATTGCGCGGAGGATTTCAAGACGGCGGGATGACATAGTGGGCCTAGGTTACTAGAAAGTTATTTCTCGCACGATTCGATCTGCAATCAAGCGTCCTACTGGTGTCAGCAAGACCCGATCATCACGCAGTTCGATATATCCATTTTCACGATAGGTAGCTAAAAGCTCTAATTGATGGGGCTCTAGAAGTGAAATCTTCAAGCCATCTCGCATGCGGATACCAAGCAATATTGATTCATGCGCTTTTTGTTCTGACGTCAAATCTTCACTCTCATGAATGGGAGATTGAGATGCAAAGAGCTTTTCTTT
>JBDLTD010000018.1:0-22942 GCA_039799185.1 Actinomycetota bacterium
GGAACTACAACAGCAACCGTATTAGCCCAGGCAATGGTTAAAGAGGGACTACGTAACCTTGCAGCTGGCGCACAGCCAATGGATATTAAGCAAGGAATCGAAGCTGCAGTTGCTGCAGTCTCAGAAAACCTTCGCAAGCAAGCAACTCCAGTAAGTGGAAAAGCACAGATTGCAGATGTTGCAACTATCTCTGCCCAAGATCGTGCCATCGGTGATTTAATCGCTGAGGCAATGGATCGTGTGGGTAAAGATGGCGTTATTACTGTGGAAGAGGCCTCTACAACTGGCCTAGACCTAGAGTTCACAGAGGGTATGCAGTTCGATAAGGGCTATATCTCTCCATATTTCGTTACAGATCAAGATCGTATGGAATCAATTCTTGAAGATGCATACGTGCTTATCTCAGCTGGAAAGGTCTCTGCACTTGCAGAACTACTTCCCATCCTTGAGAAGGTATCTGCAACATCTAAGCCACTTTTGATCATCGCTGATGACATCGAAGGTGAGGCTCTATCAACGCTAGTTGTTAACCGCATGCGTGGAGTCTTTACTTCAGTTGCAGTTAAAGCCCCTGGCTTTGGTGATCGCCGCAAGGCAATGTTGCAAGACATCGCAACGCTCACTGGCGGACAAGTTATCTCTGCTGAAGTTGGCATGAAGCTTGATGCTGTGACTTTAGAAGATCTCGGTCGCGCACGTCGCATCGTGGTTTCAAAAGATGCAACAACAATTGTTGAAGGCGCTGGAGACAAGGGCGCAGTTGCTGCCCGCGTGAGCGAGCTTCGCAAAGAGATCGAAAACTCAGATTCTTCTTGGGATAAAGAGAAGCTACAAGAGCGTGTTGCAAAGCTTGCTGGTGGCGTTTGCGTCATCAAAGTTGGAGCACACACCGAAGTAGAACTCAATGAAAAGAAGCACCGTCTTGAGGATGCAATCTCTGCAACTCGCGCAGCAGTTGAAGAAGGAATCGTTGTTGGCGGAGGCGCAGCACTTGTGCATGCAGCTGATGCTCTAGAAGGCGATCTTGGATTCACTGGCGATAAGGCAGTAGGAGTGCGTTTAGTTCGCAAGGCTTGCGATGAGCCACTTCGTTGGATTGCAGAAAACGCAGGACTAGAAGGCTACGTAGTAGTTGCAAAGGTTCGCGCTATGAAGCCTAATGAAGGCTTCAATGCTGCAACTGATGTCTATGGCGATCTTGCAAAAGATGGCGTCATCGATCCAGTGAAGGTAACTCGTTCAGCTCTAGCTAACGCTGCATCAATTGCAGCGATGTTCATTACAACTGAAGCAGTTGTATTTGAAAAGCCAGCAGAGCAAGCAGCAGCTGAAGCTGCAGGCGGACATGGACATTCACATGGCCCAGGTGGACACAGCCACTAAGAAAGAAGAAGTTATAAGTAAAGCCCCGCAGAAGAATCTGCGGGGCTTTACCTTTTCAACTCAGGAGGAGAGTTAAAACTTAGGATGCATGTGAAACATCGGCATTAACTTCTTTGCCGATCATCACTAAGCGATCATCTTCTGAAAGACCGCCCCAAATTCCATACGGCTCTTGCACGGCAAGTGCGTGTTTGCGACAAGCTGCAATTACTGGGCATGCTGCACAAATAGCTTTGGCAGTATTTTCGCGATTGCGACGGCGTGGACCGCGTTCGCCATCAGGGTGGAAAAACATCTCACTTGGAAGCTCGCGGCATGAACCCTGGTACTGCCATTCCCATTCATCGGCAACGGGGCGGGGTAAGCGCGATATCTCAGCCATGTAGCCACAGTACAACCGCGCCATAGGTTGTTCAAGCCTCAACGCTCCAGAAGTTGTTCATTTGAGTGTTTCGACTGGTGAGTTGGCACACTTCAAGCCACGATTGGCCAGTGGCAACTAAAGAAGAGCATCTGACGGTCGCTGCCGTAGCGCGGCGTCTAGGGGTTGCCCCTGCCACTCTTCGCACCTGGGATCGCCGCTATGGCCTAGGCCCATCTGCCCATGAGAGCGGTGAGCACCGCCGCTACTGCCCAGCCGATCTTGCCCGTCTGACCTTAATGCGCAGATTAATCACAAGTGGCGTAGCACCTGCAGATGCTGCTGAACAAGCTAAAAACCATAAAGGAACCATCTCTGTTGAAACAATTGTTGAGGACTATGTAGTCCGTGAAGAATTAGTTGGCGCATTACATAAAGCTGCCAAAGCTCTGGATAAGAAATTCATTGAAGCGGCCTTGCGCAAGGATCTAGCCGAATTTGGTGTTGAGCAATCATGGTCTGAGGTCATGGTTCCATTGCTCTTCTTAGTCGGAAGTGACTGGGAAGAAACTGGTGAGGGTGTTGAAGTTGAGCATGTGCTCACTGAAGTTCTCAAAGCGATTTTGAGAGAGCATGTTGTAGACATTAGAAAGCCTGTGAATGCTCATCCAGTCTTACTTGCATCCGTTGGGGAAGAACTGCACTCACTTGCTCTGCACGCACTAGCCGCAGCTTTGGCAGAGCGCAAGATCGAAACATATTTTCTTGGATCTAGAACCCCCCTTGAAGCATTGTCGGCAATGATTACGCGATCTGCGCCACCTGCAGTGTTTTTATGGGCGCAGCTTCCTAAAAATGCACACCCTAAGTTTTTCAATGACATCCCAGCGATTAGACCGATGCCCAGAGTGGTGTTGGGTGGACCTGGCTGGAGCAATATCGATTGCAAAGACGTCTCGGTAGTTCAAGATATTTCCGATGCCGTGGCAGAGATTGAACGTGCCGTAGGGCTCTAGCCTCCAGCAGATCTAAAGGCAGCGCTAAAAGTAGTGATTTTGTGGTCTATCTCGCGCTCCTGTGGCAGTTTTTTAGTTTAACCCAGCCCCGCATGGCTATAGGCTTAACCTAATTACCGCCAAGAAGGAGCTCGCCAGTGTCGGCACAGGATTTTGGTGCAAATGATTGGCTCGTCGATGAAATGTACGAGCACTATCTGCAGGATCCTTCATCTGTAGACCCTGCATGGGTTGAGTATTTTAAAAACAATAAACCAGGTTCTCCTGCAACTGCATCTTCATCTTCCACTCCAGTTTCCAAGGGTGTTCCACCTGTTCCAAAAGCTGCGCAAAAAGCTCCAGCGCCACAACCAGTTCCACGTGTTGAAACTTCTGTGCCAGTTCCTCACGTACAGCCAATTGTTCGCGAGAGTGCAGCGCCACAACCTAAGCCAGCTGATCCAGTTGTGAAACCAGCACCAGTTTTAAGTACTCCAAGTGCGTCAACTCTTGAAGTTATCCGTGGAGTTTCTGCTCGTGTTGTACAAAGCATGGAAGCTTCACTTTCAGTTCCAACGGCCACATCAGTGCGCGCAGTTCCTGCCAAGTTAATGATTGATAACCGCATTGTGATTAACAATCACATGAAGCGCGCTCGCGGTGGAAAAGTTTCTTTCACTCACATCATTGCTTATGCCATGATCAAAGCGGTTCGCGCGATGCCAGAAATGAACGCCTTCTTTGGCGAACTTGATGGAAAGCCAGCTATAGGAAAACCAGAACATATAAATCTTGGAGTTGCAATTGATTTAGCTAAACCCGATGGTTCACGTCAACTATTAGTGCCTTCAGTTAAGGGTTGTGAGTCTTTAGATTTTGCACAGTTCCGCAGCGCCTATGAAGCAGTAGTTAAGAAGGCACGTGATGGTTCATTAACTGTTGATGATTTTGCAGGAACAACAATGTCTATTACTAACCCAGGAACAATTGGCACAGTGCACTCAGTGCCACGTCTAGTTCAGGGACAAGGATTAATTCTTGGTGTTGGTGCGCTGGATTACCCAGCAGAGTTTGCCGGTTCTAGCGAAGAAACTCTGGCCCGTTTGGCTATTAGCAAGATTGTGACCCTTACAAGCACATACGACCATCGCATTATTCAAGGCGCAACTTCTGGTGATTTCCTGCGCAGAATGCATGAATACATCTTGGGTGCTGAAGGTTTCTATGATGAAATCTTTGCTGCTCTGCATATTCCATATGAGCCAATTCGATGGGCGGCCGATAAGGAGTTTGGCCATGATGATGAGATTAATAAGACTGCACGTATTCAGCAGCTAATTCAGGCATATCGCACCAACGGTCACTTAATGGCTGATTTTGATCCACTGGAATACGTTCAGCGCAATCATCCAGATTTAGATGTTCAAAGCCATGGACTATCTCTGTGGGATCTAGACCGTGAGTTTGCAACTGGTGGCTTTGGCGGCGAGAAGTTCATGTTGCTACGAAAGATTCTTGGAATTTTACGTGATTCATACTGTCGCACAGTTGGTGTTGAGTACATGTACATCGAGACTCCAGCAGAACGTAAGTGGATTCAAGAGCGCGTTGAAGTGGGAGTACAGAGTTTTCCACGTGAAGAACAACTTCGAATTCTGCACAAGCTCAATAGCGCTGAAGCCTTTGAAAACTTCTTACAGACTAAGTTCGTTGGACAAAAGCGTTTCTCACTAGAAGGCGGAGAATCAGTCATTCCACTACTTGATGCAGTTATTTCATCTGCAGCAGAAGTAAAGATGGATGAAGTCTGTATTGGAATGCCACACCGTGGTCGTCTAAACGTCTTGGCCAATATCGCTGGTAAATCTGCAGGGCAAATCTTCCAAGAGTTCCAAGGTCACTATGCCGACAATCAAGTTCAAGGATCTGGCGATGTTAAGTACCACTTAGGTACTGAAGGAGTATTCACAGCCAACTCTGGTGCAACAACAAAGATTTATTTAGCAGCAAATCCATCACACTTAGAGGCCGTTAACCCAGTTCTAGAGGGCATCGTTCGCGCTAAGCAAGATCGCCTCAACATTAAGCATGCTTATTCAGTATTGCCAATTCTGCTACATGGAGATGCTGCTTTTGCTGGCCAAGGAGTAAATGCTGAAGTACTTCAGATGTCTCAGTTAGCTGGATATCGCACAGGCGGAACCATTCATATTGTTGTTAATAACCAGGTGGGCTTTACAACTTCACCAAGTGCAGCTCGTTCTTCACGCTATTCAACTGACTTCGCAAAGATCATTCAGGCACCTGTTTTCCATGTTAATGGTGATGATCCAGAGGCATGTGTTCGCATTGCTCGTTTAGCTTTTGAATATCGTCAAGAATTCAAAAAAGATGTTGTTATTGACATGGTTTGCTACCGCCGCCGTGGTCACAATGAAGGCGACGAGCCAAGCTTTACTCAGCCATTGATGTACAAACTCATTGATGCAAAGCGCTCAACACGTCTTCTATACACCGAAGCACTTATTGGTCGCGGTGACATCACGGTTGAAGAAGCCGAAGATGTAGCACGCGACTATCAGTCACAACTTGAAGCGGTCTTTGCTGCAGTTAATAATATAAGCGCTGAAACCAATCCAAACTTCAAGGCACCAGTTGCAACAGATGCCGACAAGATTGTTACGTCTATTCCAGAGCAACTCGCGCGCGAGATTGCAGCAACTCAAATTGCAACTCCTGAAGGCTTTAACATTCATCCAAAGCTTTCTCCACAGTTGGCCAAGCGCGTTGAGTCACTCAATGATGCATCAATTGATTGGTCAACCGGTGAAATGTTGGCCTTTGGTTCACTTCTTAAAGAAGGTCGCCCGATCCGCCTTGCTGGTCAAGATGCACGCCGTGGAACTTTCTCTAATCGCCACGCAGTTATCGTTGATAAAGAAAATGGAAATGAGTGGACACCGCTTCGCGCATTGATTTCTGATGAAAATCAATTCTTTGTTGTTGACTCACTGCTGAGCGAATATGCAGCAATGGGCTTTGAGTATGGATATAGCGTTGAGCGCGAAGAAGCCCTTGTTTTATGGGAAGGCCAATTCGGAGATTTTGCTAACGGAGCACAAACAATTATTGATGAGTTCATCTCTTCAGCACTTCAAAAGTGGGGTGAGCGCTCATCCGTTGTTCTTCTCTTGCCACATGGCTATGAAGGCCAAGGACCAGATCACTCATCAGGACGTATTGAGCGTTACTTACAACTATGTGCTGAACAAAACATGACCGTGGCTCAGCCTTCTTCTCCTGCTTCTTACTTCCACTTACTGCGCTGGCATGCAAAGAACCCAGCCCGTCGCCCAATGATTGTCTTCACACCTAAATCAATGTTGCGCCTAAAAGCTGCAGCCTCTGCATTAAGTGATTTCACTTCAGGACACTTCCAACCAGTAATTAGCGATGATTCAGTAACTAATGCATCTCGCGTCATTTTCTGTTCTGGAAAGGTTTATCACGATCTCGTTGCAGAGCGTGCAAAGCTTGGCGAGACTTCAACTGCAATTGTTCGCGTTGAACTTTTGTATCCACTACCAATTGATGAAATGGTTGCAGAAGCCAACAAGCATCCAAATGCTAATTTGTTGTGGGTGCAAGATGAACCTGCAAATCAAGGCCCTTGGTCACACATTGCACTTCGAACATCAGAACAACATGGTGGTCACGGGTTTGGTTCTCGTATTTTGCGTCGCATTTCTCGTAGAGCAACAGCTTCACCTGCAACTGGAAATCATCACTTGCATGAAGATGAGCAAAAAGCATTAATGCTCGAAGCTTTCACACGCTAAACGAGTTTTTTGCCCCGCTTGTAGCGAAATAGAACAACACCAACAATCTCTTGGGCTGCTATCCAACCCCATGTTCTGGAATCAGTGCTCTCACTCGCATCGCCCTCAACCCAATACTTATCACTATGAAATTTCTGCACGCGCTTAACTAAAAAGATTCCGGGCTTGTCTTCACGTTCAATTACAACGACCTTGCCAACGATTGATTTTCCAACAGCAGCTAACCCTGCTGCCCCTTCTATCCAACTCACAAAGAGCCAATCCCCATCTCGGTATGCGGGAAGCATGGAACCACCCGATACCTTGACTGTGCCAAATTTGCTCATGGGCGGTAGTCTCGCACTTGTAGTTCCTTCAGTCGATGCGAACTGCGTGCCAATTGCACGAATTTATAAATGAGGAGAAAACATGTTTGCACCAAAGACAACTGTCTACGCACACTGCGATCTTCCATGTGGTGTTTACGATCCAGCCCAAGCAAAGATTGAGGCTCTATCTGTAAAAGCATGCATGGAAAAATACGCAGCTAATCCTGATGCGGATTTCCGCTCACGCTCTGTAGCAATCAAAGAAGAGCGTTCACATCAAGTCAAAGAACACCTATGGGTTCTATGGACTGATTATTTCAAGGCACCACACTTTGAGGCATACCCACAGCTGCATTCACTATTTAACGATGCAACAAAGCTTGCAGGTGCTGCTGGCACAAAGGGAACTCAAGATGTTGCAGTTGCAGATAAGTTAATCGCAAAGATTGATGAAATCGCAGAGATTTTCTGGGCAACTAAAAAAGCTTAAGAAATTAAAGATTGCGCGGCGGTGCGGGCGAGGAATGAAACTCGCTCCACCGCCGATCTTTTTATCATGGCAGCTGCAACTTGGCGCTCACCTTCATAAACTTCACACTCAAAAGTAAGTTCACGATTCTCTAGTTCAATACAGCGCGATACAGCGCGGAGCTCAGCACCAATAGAAGATGGACTTAAAGTAATCATTTCAAAACTAATGGGGATTGTTGTCTCTTCTGGTTCTAAATGCTCATCCATTGAAATGATTGCTGCATGCTCCATCAGTGAAATCAACTGTGATTGAGAAACGATTGGTAGATCACCAATTCCCATTGCAACTGAAGTGTCACCAGCCCGCACGGTCATGACCGTTAAACCAACGGCTCCTATGACTTCTTCTGCAGGTTTCATGATTAATAACTTACCTGCTTAGGCCTTAAGTGGTGGGATTATCGCCTTCATTGATGTAACGAATTTCTTCGGTGTGTTCGATCGTTACTTCACGGTGTTCGACTTGGCCAAATTCATCAATCTCAATAGAGATCTCAGTCATGCTGAACTGTGTGACAACTTCGGTAAAGGCCCCAGCTGCTTGGCCATGAATTTGGTTAAAGATGGCGTTATGAAGATCTTGAGGGGCTTCTTCATTACATGTGCGGCGTAGAACTTCTTGCACTAATGAATGCATCTGACGCTCATGTGCAAGCTCAGCTTCGCAGGCTGGACACTCGGCAACGTGAACTTCAATGAGCTGCATCTGTGGTTGCTCAATATTGCCTTCGATAAGTAGGACGAAGGAGTTCAGTACTTCGCTACATGGGGTTACAAATGAAAAACTCATGAGTCTGCCCCCTCATCAGGGTCAGTTTTCTTTGCCAAAGGCTTGGCTTTGACGTTATATCCAAGTTCCTTTGCATACTCTGTTAACCGCTCACGCAGCTGTTTTCTTCCCCGATGCAGTCTGGACATCACAGTTCCAGCTGGCACGCCAACAATCTCAGCGATCTCCTTGTAAGAAAATCCCTCTACATCGGCTAAATAGACGGCAATGCGAAACTCTTCTGGAATATCTTGAAGTGCACGTTTGATATCGCTATCTGGCAGATTCTCAAGGGCTTCAACTTCAGCTGATTTACCTTGATCACTTGTGTGTGAAGCAGCATCTGCTAACTGCCAATCTTCAATCTCACCGGATGATAATTGTGGGCGGCGTTGATCTTTGCGATAGGTGTTAATAAAAGTAGTTGTTAAAACACGATAGAGCCATGCTTTTAGATTTGTGCCTGGCTCAAATTGATGGAAAGAAGCAAAGGCTTTTAAGTAAGTATCTTGAACTAAATCTTTGGCATCATCAGGATTTCTTGTGTAACGCAGCGCTGCTGCATAGAGCTGGTTTGTGAATGCAAGGGCATCTCGCTCAAAGCGGGCGCTCCGCTCCGCTGAGCTCTCTTTAACTAAATCTGTCGATGTCATTGCTAGCAAAGATTATCGCTAAAACAGGGTCTCTGGCTCACCCAATTCAATTGCCTCAATGAGCTGGGCCCCATTGTTTGAAACTGAGTTAACGTGGGATGAAACGGGGTGGGCCTTAACTATTGCTTCGGGGGATTGAACCACCATCAGATTTCGCAAATTCTCAATCTCTTTGTTCTCAGGATCTAGCCATGCATCCCAACGATCATGGGGCATGAACACTGGCATTCTGCTGTGAATAGTTGCTAGTTCACCTTGTGCCTCTTGCGTAATGATTGATGCACTTTCAATCACTTCACCATTAGGTGCACGCCAACTGCTCCAAATTCCTGCAATAGAGAGTTGAGCACCATCGCGAGAAGAAATATAGAAAGCTTGTTTTGGTTTATATCGCCCTAATGCAGTTGCCCATTCGTAATAGCCTTGGGCTGGGACTAAACATCTGCGTTGTTTGAAGGCATCTCGAAATGTTGGTTTCTCATGAACACTCTCACTGCGCGCATTAATAGCTCGTGATTGCGAAGTCTTTGCCTCAGCAGTATCTGTTAGCCAAGGCGCAATTAATCCCCATGACACTATCGCCAAATCTTTCTTGGATTGGGATTGCTCTTTTAAGGGGGAGCGAACAATGTAGATCGGATTAGTGGGGGCGATGTTCCAATTAAGCGGAATGGATTGGGCAGGAGAAGTGCCAGTGACTTCAAATTGCTCCATGAGTTCGCGCATATCTGCACTTTGCGCATAACGACCACACATGTGCAAAGGATATGCGTAAAACGAGAGTGATGTTAGCCGCGATAGACTTAGGCGATGATGAATAACAACGCACACTGGCCCGCGCACTTTCGCGGCTCACGACCAGTCGAGGCTTTCGTTGTCATTCCTGGATCTAAATCTGTAACAAACCGTGCATTGATTTTGGCAGCCCAAGCAGATTCTCCTTCCACACTTCGCCGCCCACTAGTTTCTCGCGATAGCGAATTGATGGTTGCGGGGCTACGCGCATTAGGTGTTGGAATTGAAGAAAAGAACGTTGTTGTTAATGGCGTAGAAGAACATCAGTGGGTAGTAACTCCAGCTCCTCTTCGCGGTGGCGTGAAAGTTGATGTTGGAAATGCTGGAACAGTCATGCGCTTTCTTCCTCCACTTGCCGCCCTTGCATCCGGAGATGTTGCATTCGATGGTGATCCACGTTCATATGAGCGCCCACTGGGACCAGTTATTAAAGCTTTAGAAGAATTAGGAATTTCAATCGAACATGGCGGACGCTATAGCTTGCCAATGAAACTGCATGGAACTGGAAAGATTCCAGGTGGTGCGTTAACAATTGATGCAAGTGCCTCTAGTCAGTTTTTATCAGCTCTTCTTTTAGTAGCACCTAGTTTTGAAAACGGCATTGTTGCAACACACAAAGGTGGACTATTGCCATCTATGCCTCATATTGAAATGACAGTTGATATGTTGCGCAGCTTTGGAGCACAGGTAAGCGTTGATTCAAGCGCACAATCGTGGAGTGTTAAGCCAGGAAAACTTCATGGACAAGATTTAGTGATTGAACCTGATCTATCTAACGCCGCGCCATTCCTTTCTCTTGCCATGGTGTGTGGTGGAAGTGTCACGATTGCAGATTGGCCAAGCTCTACAACTCAGCCTGGAGATCAACTGCGTTCTATTTTTACGCAAATGGGTGCACAGGTTTCTATGGATGAGCGCGGCCTAACGTTAACTGGAACTGGCGTGATTCATGGAATTGATATTGATTTACATGATGTTGGTGAATTAACCCCATCCATTGCAGCAGTTGCAGCTCTTGCTGATTCACCCTCGCATTTGCGCGGTATTGCCCACCTTCGCTTGCATGAAACTGATCGTCTTGCCGCCCTTACGCGACGCGCGAAATAAATGCGCTAGGTGGAAATGTCGTTGAAGAAGAAAGCGCGCTACATATAACGCCTGCTCCATTACATGGTGGTGTATTCCATACATACGATGATCACCGTCTTGCAACAGCGGGTGCTGTTCTTGGTTTAGTAGTTCCAGGTATTGAAGTGGAAAACATCGCAACCACTCGCAAGACTTTGCCAGATTTTCCAGGTCTCTGGAGTTCTCTTCTTGTTTAGCCAGAAAATGCGCTCATGAGTCCACGCGAATACGATGAATCAGATGCGCGCGTAAGACCTGCGCGCAGCACGCGTCCACGTAGTAAAGATCGACCAAGTCACTCCAGTGCTATTTCTGCTCTTGTTACAGGAGTTGATCGCGGGCGACAAACATGTGTCAGCGATGATGGTGTGATTATCACGGCGATGCGTGCCAGAGAACTTGGTCCTAAATCAGTTGTGGTGGGTGATCGAGTTTCTATTGTCGGTGATGTAAGCGGTGATGAAGGAAGTTTGGCTCGTATTGTTGCAGTCAATGAGCGCCGCAACACTTTGAGTAGAACTGTTGATGATGCCGCACAAGTAGAGCGCACGATTGTTGCGAACGTAGATCAACTTGTGATTGTTGTTGCTGCGCTTAATCCTGAACCACGTCGTGGTCTCATCGATCGTTTTCTTGTTTCAGCCTTTACCGAAGGTATTACACCAAAGTTAGTTGTTACTAAAACTGATTTAGGTGTAGTTCCAGAGTTTCTAGCTGAGTATGCAAAGTTAGATGTTGAAATTCTGCACACTGCAATCAAGAGTGACTCACGTGAGAAAGATTTAGAGGCATTACATAAGATGCTTTCAGGCAAAATCTCAGTACTCGTTGGTCATTCAGGTGTGGGTAAGTCAACGCTCATTAACGCACTTGTTCCTGCAGCAGATCGTTTAACAGGTGATGTAAATGAGTCAACTGGTCGCGGTCGACACACATCTTCTAGTGCAGTTGCACTTGCTCTAGACACACACGATGGATGGATTATTGACACACCAGGTATTCGAGCATTTGGCTTATCTCATATAGATGTCAGTCGAATAGTTGATGCATTCACTGATCTTTCACTTGTGGCTGCAACATGTTTGTCGAATTGCTCACACGCTGAAAGCTCTTGCAAACTTGATGCATGGGCTGCGCCAAACGGGGTAGTGGACCATGAGAGAGCAGCCAGATTGAGCAGTCTTCGTTCATTGTTATCGGTCAAGGACCAAGCAGTATTTGCGCCAGAGGATTAGTATTCAATCTATAGAGCGCACGAGTTAAATGAGGGAAGAATAGAAAATGAGCGAAAGTAAGTACGCCGAAGATTTAGCTTTGGCACACCTACTCGCTGACATTGCAGACTCAATCTCACTTGATCGCTATCAATCTTTAGATTTAGTAATTACAACTAAGCCAGATAACACCCCAGTTACCGATGCAGATCGCGCAGTAGAAACGGCAATCCGTGAAGCACTTGCAACGCATCGCCCCAATGATGGTTTACTGGGTGAAGAGTTTGGCAGTGACATCACAGGGGCTAAGCGTTACTGGGTAATTGATCCTATTGATGGAACAAAAAACTTTATGCGCGGGGTTCCAACTTGGGCAACTTTGATTGCACTTGTTGAAGTTGCCGAAGATGGCACACAGGAAGTTGTTGTCGGAATTGCTAGCTCACCAGCACTTGCGCGTCGTTGGTATGCATCGTGTTGTGAAGGAGCTTTTGTCACCTTTAATGGCAAGAGTAGGAAATTGGCAGTGTCACAAGTTTCATCGATAACCGATGCATCAGTTGCATATTCAGATTTTGTCGGTTTTGGTTCACGCTTAAATGCCTTTAACTCAATTCTCTCTACTGCATGGCGCACTCGTGGAATGGGTGATTTCTGGTCGCATGTATTAGTTGCAGAAGGTGCGGTAGATATTGCTATTGAGCCAACTCTTGCAGTGTGGGACATGGCAGCCCTAGATATTATTGTGCGCGAAGCTGGTGGGGTGTTTACAAATACTTCTGGTGAACATGGTCCATTTGGTGGCAGTGGAGTATCTACAAACAAAGCAGTGCATGAAGCTCTCATCAAAGCGCTGAACGGGTAAGCGGAGATGGCAACCGAAGTGATCTTAGAACCCACGACCCTTGCTATCGAGGGAATGACTTGTTCTTCCTGCGTTAATGCAGTTGAAAAGGCATTGAACAATATGGAAGGCGTTCGAGCAACTATTAACTTTGCAACCGAAACTGCCCATGTTATGGCACCTGCAGATATGGATGTTAAAGAGTTAATCAAAACAGTTGAAAAAGCTGGATATAAAGCCAGTCTTTTACAAGATGCGCAGGCAGTGACTTTGCACAGTAAGAAGTCAGCAAGAGCCCTGTTCTTTGCATTTATATTTGCAGTACCGGCAGTAGCGCTCTCCATGGTTATGAGTTGGCATCACAGCATTGATATGTGGATTCATGATCAACTAGATGTATTTGGACTTCCTCATCCGCTCTATTCAGCCACAGCATGGCTAGTAATTGCATTAAGTGCACCGGTTGTCTTAATTGTTGCTTGGCCAATTCACCGTGCTGCACTACGAAATCTCAAGCATCCAACAATGGATAACTTAATTTCAATGGGTTCAATAGCAGCATTTACTTGGTCAATTTATGCAAATTCAACAGGTGAGGGTGATGTTTACACAGAGGTTGCTGCTGGAGTTATTTTCTTTGTCATCCTTGGACGTTTCTTAGAAACCAGAGCCAAAGCACGTGCTGGCGCAGCTCTTTCTTCCCTTTTAGCTCTAGGCAGTAAAGAGGTAACAATTGTTCGTGGGGGATTTCCACTGATTGTTCCAATCGAGCAGCTACAAATTGGTGATGAATTTGAAGTTAGACCAGGTGATCGTGTTGCAACTGATGGCATTGTTGTCAGTGGGCAGAGCGCAGTTGATAACTCAATGCTTACAGGTGAATCAAAACCTGTAGACGTTGGCCCTGGGTCACAAGTAATTGGTGCTTCGGTTAATCACAATGGTCGATTGATTGTGCGCGCTACACGAGTGGGAAGTGATACTGAACTTGCCCGCATCACAGCAATGGTAATTAGTGCACAAGGAACTAAAGCACCTATTCAGCGCCTAGCTGATCGAATTAGCGCAGTCTTTGTTCCTATTGTTACAGTTCTTGCGATTGGAACATTTGCTGGTTGGTATTACAGCGGTTATTCCCTCACACAATCTATTTCTGTGGCAATTACTGTCCTTGTAATCGCTTGTCCATGCGCACTAGGACTTGCTACCCCTGTTGCATTACTTGTTGCATCAGGACGGGGAGCACAGCGCGGAATAGTCTTGCGCGAACCACGAGTATTGGAAGTTGCCCGCAAAGTGGACACAGTGGTCTTTGATAAGACTGGAACACTCACAGAAGGTGTTATGAATGTGCAGAATGCAACAATTTCTGCCGCTGCCGGATCAGTTCTAGGTGCTTCTTTCACATCATTGATAAATGAAGCAACGATACTTTCTTCAGCAAATGCCATTGAATCTGCGAATTCACACCCAGTCGCCCTAGCTATTTCTCGCTATGCGTTAGCGGGCGGTGCAAAGAACTTAGTGGCCACAGATTTCTCAGTCACTCCTGGATCTGGTGCTGCAGGTCGCGTGAATCTTGGAACTCAATCACCTGTTGTTTTAATTGGCTCTCCTGCAGCCGTTGCACACAGCTGCACAGAGTTTCACCCAGAGATTAAGGCAGCTGTAACAGCTGGGCAGAGTGCAGGATTAACAGTGTCAGTTTTGGCATGGGATGGCGTTGCTTTAGCTGTCTTTGCTGTTGGTGATCAATTAAAAAGCGATGCAGCCCAGACCGTTAGTGCACTTCAATCAATGGGAATCACTCCATGGCTTGTTACGGGAGACAGCGCAGAAGTTGCTGCCTCTGTCGCTTCAACCGTGGGTATTGATAATGAGCATGTTGTTTCTGCAGCGATGCCAGAGACAAAGTTGGCAATTGTTGAGAGATTAAAGAGTGAAGGACGTTGCGTTCTTATGATTGGCGATGGAATCAATGATGCTGCAGCCTTAACGGCCGCTGATTTATCGATGGCTATGGGGACTGGCACTGACACAGCAATCTCCTCAGCCGACATAACATTGATGAACTCAGGTTTAGGAAGTGTTATTTCAGCGCTCAAGCTTTCTCAAAAGACCTTAAAAATCATCCGTTTGAATATGGGTTGGGCGCTTATCTATAACGTGATTGGTTTGCCTATTGCAGCCCTTGGCTACTTGCAACCAATTTATGCCGCAGGTGCGATGGCGCTTTCTTCACTCTTTGTAGTTACTAACTCACTGCGTATTAAATAAAAAATCTCGCTAGTGGATATTCCACCAGCGAGATCTTTCATACTGTTGTGCGTAGTAGCGGGGGCAGGATTTGAACCTACGACCTCTGGGTTATGAGCCCAGCGAGCTACCGAGCTGCTCCACCCCGCGTCGGTGAAGCAATCTTATGCGCATCAATAGATAAAGACCAAATCGGTCTTATTTACTTCTTGCTTTGCGCATTAATCGCTGAATCAAGAGCTGATTTCAATCGCTTTTGTGCTTTGTCATAAGCAGCGAAATCACCCTTTGCAAGTGCAGCTAATCCATCGGAGTAAGCCTGCTTCGCACTAGCAAGTGCGTTAGCAAGAGATGAATTAGTTGTGCCTGTTGTTGTATTAGTAGTTCCGGATGAGTTAGCAGTTCCGGAGTTTCCACCAAATACTTGATCCAATGCTCCCTTTAATGTGTCGTCATAACCAATTTGATCTCCGAAGGAAACCAGAACCTTTTGTAGTAATGGATATGAAGCAGCATTAGCAGTTGCACGAACATAGACAGGCTGTACATAAAGTAAGCCGCCACCAACTGGCAGAGTTAACAAGTTACCAAGTACAACATCTGATCCGCCTTGGCGAAGAAGTGAGAGTGAGTTAGCAACTTCAGGCTTAGCTTCAAAGTTTGAAGCAACCTGTGAAGGTCCGGCTACGTTTGTACTTCTTGGAAGCTGAAGCACAGTAATTTTTCCGTAGCCAGGGCCTGCATCTGAATTCACAACGGCAAATGCAGATAAGTTCTCACGTCCACCGCGTGGAACAAATGGTGTTGTGAGTGCAAACTCTGGCTTGGCTTCACCAGGCATCTGAAGTGTTAAGTAATAAGGAGGTTGTGCACCGGCGTTGGCACCAAATGTTGATGGGTCACGAGGTACGCGCCAGAAGTCTTGTCCACCATAGAAAGCCGCCGCTGTTTGCACGTGATAGGAAGAGAGAATTTCACGTTGAACGCGGAACATATCTTCTGGATATCGGATGTGTTCAAGTAAAGACTTTGAAATCTTGCTCTTTGGCTGGATAGTTCCAGGAAATGCCTTGCTCCATGTGGCAAGAACTGGATCTTTTTCATCCCATTGATACAAGGAAACAGTGCCATCGTAAGCATCAACGGTTGCCTTAACAGAGTTACGGATGTAGTTGATGTTCTGATTTCCTTGCGCTGTCACAGACGTCGAGTTTGAAGTTAACGCATCAAATGTGGCATTAGCTAGGGATGTTTGCCTTGAGTATGGATATCCGGCACTTGTTGTGTAGCCATCGATAATCCACAAAATCTTGCCATCGATAATCGCTGGATATGGATCTCCATCCAGAGTTAACCAAGGTGCAACCTTGGCAACGCGATCACGTGGGTTACGGTTAAAGAGAATCTTTGAATCCTTGTTAATCAAAGATGAAAGCAAAATACGTTGCTCTTGATACTTAAGAGCAAAAACAATCTTGTTCATGAGTGATCCGACTGGAACACCACCGGTACCAGAGTAAGTAACGTTCTTTTGACCATTTGCTGATGCATCATCTGGATAGTCGAACTCCACTGGAGTATCAGTCTTTACGCCACCGATGATTGAGTAATCAGGAACGTTTTCTCCGAAATAAACACGTGGCTCGAAATCTCCAAGACCTTTAGTTGGAGGCAAATCACCAACTGCAAATGAAGGCTTTCCATCGGTATCGCGTGCATTACCAAAGGCGGCAACGAAACCAAATCCATGCGTGTAAACCAAGTGGTCGTTGATCCAGTTACGTGACGGGTTTCCTGCAATATTGAGTTCGCGCACGGCAACCGCAACATCGCGCTTCACACCATCAACGGTGTAACGATCGATATCAAGTGATTCAGGGAAAGTGTAATAAGGCTTGATCTGCTGCAATTGGCGGAAAGTAGCTGAAATTACATTGGGATCCATTAAGCGGATATTTGAAATAGTGGCCGCATCTTTGGTGAGCTGGCCAGCCGATGTTGTAAGAGTTGCTTGGTAGTCACTTACTTCAACAGCAGATAAGCCATAGGCATCACGGGTTGCATCGATATTGCGCTGAATGAATGGTGCTTCCTTAGAAGACTCACTTGGCTTTACTTGGAACTGCTGGATTGCTCCTGGATAAATTCCTGCAATCAAAACTGAAGAAACTACAAGGAGGGCAGTTCCAGCTGCTGGCAGTACCCATGAACGACGAATGATATTTGCAAAAAATAGCAGCGCACAGACAACTGCAATCGCGGCCAGAATCGCTTTAGCAGGAAGAGTTGCATTGACATCGGTATATGTAAGACCGGTAATCAACTTACTTTCCTTAAGAGCTAATTGATAACGATCAAACCAATAGGCAACTGCCTTCATCAGGACAACGCCACCGAGGAGAACTGAGAGCTGCACGCGTGCAGCAACAGTTGTTCGGTCTTCTTGAACCTGCAGGCGGATTCCACCGTAGAGATAATGAACAATGGCTGAGGCGATAATGGCGAGAACCAAAGTTGAAATACCCCAGGCAATTATCGTTTGATAGAACGGCAATTTAAAGGCAAAGAACGAGATATCCATGTTGAACTGTGGATCTTTCACACCAAAGCTAGTTGAGTTCTTAAATAACAACCAAGATTCCCATAGTGCAGATCCCGAAGTACCAGCAAAGTAGAAAAGTCCTGCAGCAAGTGCGAGAACAACCCAGCGCTTTATTGGTTCAATTTGTGCACGATAGCGCTCGAGATTATCTGCCTCGATACTTAGTGGAACATAGAGTGGGCGTCGCTTATAGGCGATGATGATATTGAGTAAAATAGTTGATGAAGTAAGCAATCCGGCGACTACAAAGAGAAAAACCTTAGTCGTTAGCACTGTTGTCCATACTGAAGTGAAAGCTACTGATTTAAACCATAACCAATCAGCATAGAAACCACTAAGTGAGAGCAGAACTCCTGAAAGAACAACCAAAATTGTGATTGTTAGTGTGAGGGGACTGCGTCGGCCTTTGAAATTGAACTGCGGGATTGAATTACTTGTCATGGCCATACGCTAGCGCAAGAGGGCGCAAGCTTCATTTCCGCACCTTAAAGGGCGGCAACGGCCTCGGCCAGGGTGGCAACTATCACTACTTTAATTCCAGCCGGAACATGTTCGATTTCTGCGCTATTGCCAGCAGGGGCTAAAAAGAGAGTGGCGCCAGCTTTATAAGCTGCCAAGATCTTCAAGTTTATTCCGCCAATAGGACCGACTTTTCCATCAGTTGAAATCGTGCCTGTTCCTGCGATGTGGCGACCTTTCAATAAGTCCTTCTCAGTAAGTAGTTCTATGACACCAATGGCAAAAATCATTCCACCACTAGGGCCACCGGTTTTCTTGACATCAAATGCAATATTTTTTATGTGCAAATCATTTGCAGCCACGCCGTATTCGGGATGTAATCGCAAGAAGGAAAGCGCAGCGGTTTTTGCCGTGTCTTGCGAGGTAGTCATATCAGCTTTAGCTTTTTTGTCTTCACTCTTTTGCGTGGTACCAGGTGGATAGATTGCAGCACGTGGATAAACAGTCTCATCTGCTTTAATCCACGAATAAACAATCTCCGGACCAATGATCCAAGAGTTTGGATTAGTGACTCTGATTGACATTAAATCAATGCGTCCATTTGCCGGATAAGATTTTTGATCTTTAATAGTAATTAACTTGTCAAAAATATTCTGAGCTTGCCCCGGCAAAATAATGACATAAGGCAGTGGGGCAATCAGTGCTAGCGCACTAAAGAGAGCGAGAACAATTTTTGCTATTCGTGGAAGCGGTGAAAAGCGCACGGTCTGTAGAGAGTTCTACTTAGGATTTCTTCAGAAAGGGATTATCGTCATGAGAATCACTTGCGGGATCTGGCTTAATTAACTGTGTTTGGTTGTTGCCGGCCGCAGCGGTTGGAGCTATGTGAGACTCTGCTGCAAAATCGCGGGCCTGTGAATCGCGTAATGAATCTTGAAAGCGCTGAAATTGGCCAACAGAGCGTTGTGTTTCTTGTTGGAACTTTCCTTCAAATTTAGTTACCCATAAAACATAGAGAAGGGCCCCGCTCAAACCTAGAGCTGGGACTACCCACCAGATGAGTGCAAGGAAGGCGCTGGACATAGGGTCAGCCTACCGCCAGAAGACGCGTCGCGCTAAAGATAGGTTTTTGCTCAACTTGCTGACAAATAACTTGTTGTGTTTAGGGAAGAAATCAGATGGCTATCTGGTTACAGCACTGGGAGGATTTACACATGTCGCCATTTGGTTTTACACCTGATAGTTCAGATGAGCCTGAAAAAAATAAGGATGACGAATCTGTTGATTTCGCAGCCATGATGGCGCAGATGCAACAACAGATCCAACAACAGTTTTCCGCACTTGGAATGAACGCTCCAGGATTTTCTGCGACATCAGAGGCGCTACCAAAAAACATTGTTCGAGATACTGCAAAGAAGTTCGTCACAGCAAAGGGCTCAGCCCCAATTGGTGCAAATGATGTGGCAAAAATCGAAGAAGCTTTTGCAATTGCAGAGCTATGGCTCAATGAGGCAACTTTCTTTTCCCAATCAACGGCTACCGGAAATCCTGCGATGGCCAGAACCGATTGGGTCGACACAACATTAAATGGCTGGCATGTATCCGTTGAACCGCTAGCCACCGGCTTGGCCGCTGCCATTTCAGAGCTACTCAATAATGCCAACGGAGAACAAGGCCAAAGTGAGGCTGAAAGCGCTATGCAGATCCCTGTTGGGATGATTGCAACACTGCTGCGCTCCTTTATTGGCTCTTTAATTGCAACACAGCTGGGTCAATCCATTGGCGGATTAGCTGGTTCAGTAACTGGCACACATGATGTGGGACTTCCTTTAGTAGAGCCTGTTTACCCTTCCCTTGTTCCACAAAACATTGATGAGTGGGGACAAGATCTCAATATTCCGATGGATGAAGTTCGAATCTTTCATGCACTTCGCGAAAGCGCAGTTGCGCGATTATTTGCTCACAACCCTTGGCTGACTTCTTATATTCGCACTGCGATTTCAGATTACGGAAAAGGAATTCGCATAGATATCGATGCTATTCAGCGTCAAGCCCAAGAAGTTTTCGATAACGCCTCACAAGAGGGCAAAGAGTTTGATCCAACGAATCCAGAGAGTTTTAATATTGCTCTCAATGAAGGAATCTTCACACCTGAAGAAACTCCAGCTCAACGCGCAGCGCTAACAAAGTTAGAAACAGTTCTGGCACTCATTGATGGCTGGAGTGAAGAAGTTGTCTCACTTGCTGCAGGGGATCGACTACCTAATCTTGTTGCCTTGCAAGAAACTTTGCGCCGACGTCGAGCAACATCTGCTCCTGCTCAACAGTTATTTGCAACGATGTTTGGTTTGCAGGTTTCACCCAAGCTCTCACGAGAGGCCACAACGTTTTGGAAAGCAGTTCGTGAGGTGAAAGATCTAGAAGGTAGAGATCGAATTTGGAGTGGAATCCTGCCAACATCTGATGATCTATTAACGCCGCAGAGTTACCTGGCCAGTATTGAAATTCCTGATGATTTATCGGGCCTATAGAAGCCACAGATAGAAAAGCGAACTCCCCGGCCGCTCATTCTGTATCAGCCTTCCCCTTGCTGATATAGAACAGTTATCCGAGGAGTTCGTAGTCGTAACGTAAATGTATTTGGCCCGAGAATCAACTGAGAACGCCTTTGACACAACCTGTTTTTCTCGTGTAATGGAGATTTATTTTTCTCATTCATTGTAAAAATCTCTCAACACGTGGTTGAGGTTTCCATGCCGCATCTGGGTTGGGAGATACCGTTCCATCTATGGATACCCCAGCTTTTGAAGATCTAGGAAGTGAGAACACACTTCCGGGAATCAGCGAAGGCGAGATCATTGTTATTCGATCCACTCGGCGCAAGAAAAACATCTCTGCTTATCGCCAGGGCGGCCGAATTGTGGTCTCTATTCCGGCCAGAATGAGTAAAGCCGATGAGCGGGCGATGGTTCCAGAGATGGTGGCCAAGATTCGGGCCCAAGAAGCGGCCATAACGATGAGCGAAGAGGCATTAGCCATACGGATAGACGAGCTTTTGAGCCAATTAGCCCCAGAAATCTCCCTGCGCCCAGCATCGGTTCTCTGGCGAGGCATGCGCGAGCGCTGGGGTTCATGCACTGGCGTCGATCGCACTATCCGAATCTCTGATCGACTCAAAGGCGCCCCTGACTACGCCCTGGACTATGTCCTCTTTCATGAAGCTATCCATCTTGAGTATTTTGACCATGGCGCCGAGTTCAAAGAGCTTTTGGCCAGGTTCCCAAGGGCCGAGATCGCCAGCGCCTACCTAGATGGCTATGAGGCAGCTGAAACTGCGCTCGCAGCCCCGGAAGCGCTCAAAAAGCTCCTAGCTAAGGGGTGAAAAAACTCCTCAATAAACGCGCCTACTTTCCCTAGATTGAGCGTGTCGAGGGGTATCGTCTCACTTAACAGAACGCTCGCCCCGCACGGGGAGCAACCCCGTAGGGATTGCAAGCGTCGAACGGAGGACAAGAAAATGACAGTTGAGACATACAAAGGTGACGCTTACTGCGTTAAGTGCAAAGAGAAGCGTGATTTCGAGGGAACCGTAAAGGTCTCTGAGTCTGGTCGTCGCATGGCACAGGGCATCTGTCCAGTGTGTGGCACCAAGGTCAATCGCATTCTTGGCAAAGCCCAGTAATTAAATTTCGCTCACACGATGTGAGCGTCTAGCGTTAAAAGAAACCCTCATGTTCCTATGCGAATGTGGGGGTTTCTTTGTGTATTCACGTTAATTCGATCTGTGATGACACATCTCACAGAGTAGTAATTAAGCAAGGTGCTCCACAGGATTTGAGTAGGTGAAAGCGCAAGCCCTGGGCCAGAGCAACTCTTGCACCATGACTACACCATCAACTGCGGCTCCCATATTTCCCCGTCTAAAAAACGGCGTCTTTATTAGTTCACAAAGTTCAACTCATGAAAACTCCATCACGATGGCAACCTCATCTCATGGTGTTGCCATTAACCACTCATCGGCCAGATCAATTATCGAGCAGTTCACTGGAATCTTGAGCTGTGATGAAATCTCTCAAAAACTGGGAATCCCGATAACTACTATCGAATCCATCATTGATGAACTACTGGCTGTAAACTTTCTTGACACACAACGCAAAACTATAAAACTCAATAATAGATTTCAATCTGCGATTGAATCCCGGGCAGCTCACACACAAGACCAAAGTAATGATGCCGCCTTTAGTCAACTACAAAAACGTTTAGCACCAGAGTTAAGCCAAGCCACATGGATTCAAGGTGTTCGAGATGGTGGAGTGGATGTCATGACCGCCCGTCAGAACTTTGGAGTTGAAATCATTGGCAACTCACGTACTGCAACTTTGCTCTTTTCAATTCTTCTAGCAAGCGGTGTGACAAACACTCGGATTTCATTATCGGCTTCATATAAACATCCAACGGTGGTCGATAGTGATTTAGGCTCAGGATCACTGAGAACTACTGACTTAGGTCTTAACTACAAAAAGAGAATTGAAGAACTTGCACGGGAATGGTCACTTTTTCCTGTGGCATCTAGTTTCGCACTTGCCCAACGCGGTGCACCAAAACCTTCTGTTCCAGAAAAGAATTTGCGAATAATCTGCGGCAGCTTTGATTCACAGTACGTAGAGCATCTTTTACGCGATGGGCAAGATCATTTCTTTGTGGGTAGAGCACCTGGCCATGTTGCAACTGTTGGACCCTTTGTTCAACCAGGTAGTACTCCATGTCGGCGTTGTCTTTCACTTATCGAAGCTGATCGAGTCGGC
>JBDLTD010000019.1:0-12124 GCA_039799185.1 Actinomycetota bacterium
TTTGCGGTAAATGCTACAGAGGCAAAAGAAATGGTTGCAGCGGCTAAGGCAAATAACGTGGCATTGATGGAGGCGATGTGGGCAAGGTTCTTGCCACACTATGGCAAGATTCGCGAAATTGTTGCAAGTGGAGTTCTTGGACAAATCACAACTATTCACGCTGATCATGGACAACGTTTAGCTGATCAAAATATTCCACGTCTTGTGGAGCCATCTCTTGCAGGCGGGGCGTTACTTGATCTTGGTATTTATCCAATCTCTTTTGCTCATATGATTTTAGGAATTCCGCAATCAATCACTTCTACGGCCGTCCTTACAGACAAAGGTGTGGATGCGCAGACCTCAATGATTTTGGACTACGCAGATGGATCACAGGCCATCTTGAATACAACAATGATCGTGCAGACTCCATGCACAGCAGTAATCGCAGGTTTAAAGGGCTATCTAGAGGTTGATAGGACTTTCTATAACCCAACTTCAATGCGTCTAACCCTCTTTGATGGAACTATCACTGAGTATCCATCTGATTACAAAGGCCATGGATTGCGTGAACAGGCAGTTGAATTTGCACGAGTAGTTAAAAGTGGGGCTAAAGAATCACCGATTCTCACATGGGATGACACCATCGCCATTATGGAGATTATGGATACCGTGCGCTCTCAAATCGGGTTGAAATACCCATTTGAAAATTAACTTCTAGCTAAGTCAGCAACTCCAACAAGACCGGCTTCATTGCCTAACTGCGCTGCAATAATCTCTGGATAAGGGTGCTTACCTGCAAAAGGCATGTTGCGCTCAAGTGATTCACGCGTTGGCTTCAAGAGAATCTCGCCGGCTTCAATTACTCCCCCGCCAATAACTACACATGCAGGGTCAAGAAGAACAGCAAGAGATGCAATTCCGGCACCCAACCATTGACCAGTTGTATTAAAAGCTGCCAAAGCCACTGGATCGCCATCTCGCGCGGCTTCAGTAATTGCTTGACCTGTCAGGCCTGCAACGGTGCCATCTCCGCGAGAGAGCAGGTTACGTGCAACTTCAGGGCTGGCATTTATTGCTTCACGCGCATGGCGAAGTAGCGCATTTCCAGATGCATACTGTTCAAAGCAACCTCTGGCACCACAGCCGCAGATGTGTCCCTCGGGAACAACGCGCATGTGTCCAAACTCTGCCGCAATTCCAAATGCACCGCGATAGAGCGCACCGTTAACAACTATGCCTCCACCAATTCCAGTTCCAACTGTAAGCATCATCATGTGATTTTGATTCTTGCCTGCACCAAACTTCGCTTCACCCCAGGCGGCAGAATTTGCATCATTTTCAATAACAACAGGAAGTCCAATAAGTTCGACGAGTTGATGATCTAAATCAACGCCATTCCAGTCAGCAATATTGGGAGTTGCAAGCATTGTTTTTCGATCTGAAGAAACAAATCCTGCAGCCGATACACCAACGGATGCTACTGAATGTTGCTGTAGTAATTCTTTGGCAACATCGGCAATGGTTTGTGTTAGTGCACTTCCACCTTGGCGTGGTGTGTCTTTTCTGGCAGTTGTAAGAACTTTTCCAGATTCATCAACAACCCCACCAAGCACCTTTGTTCCACCAACATCGATACCGATTGTTAAGGACATAAGTATGAAATTAAGCTTCTAGAGCGGCTTTGAGTTGAGAAAGAGCTTGATCAATAGTTGTCTTCTCGGCTTTTTGGCGCATCATGGCTGGAATTGGCATTGAAAGAGAAACACCTAACTCATAGGTGACCTGAGTCGTATCTTCATCAATTGCCTTAATTGAATAAGAACCATCCATACCTGTTAGAAGATCTGCGTCATCGAGTGAGAATGAAAGTTGCGCCGGAGCTTGGCTCCAGTCGTAATCTAAAATCACTCGGTCTTTCATCATGCCTGCATCAATAGTCATCTTGACCTTGGTTGCACGACCTTGCTCATCCTTTTCAACGACCTCACTGGCCTTAATGGCGCTAGACCAGGTTGGGTACTGGTCAAGGGTAAAAAGGGCGCCTTGGACATCGGCTATAGGGGCATCGATCGTAATTGTTGAACTGCTCAATTCGCTCATGGGCAAAGGTTACCCTCTTCCTTAATTCATATTTCTCACGCTAGCGTTAGCCCCATGAATGAAGTCACAACTCCCGCCCTTGTCCCTTCAGCTACTGCTGGCAACCTGACCAATTTGATTGCAGAACGGGCTTGGTTTGAGCCTGAGCGCATCACTATGTCCCGTCCTCTTGGTGATGGATGGCAGAGCGTTACCGCTCGTGAAGTAGAAGAGGAAGTCCGAGCAACTGCCAAGGGATTAATCGCTGCCGGTATTGGAATTGGTGATCGCGTGGCAATCATGGCCCGCACGCGTTACGAATGGACGATTCTTGATTTTGCAATTTGGTATGCAGGAGCTGTTGTAGTTCCAATCTATGACACATCATCTGCAGAGCAAATTGATTGGATTCTCAACGACTCTTCAACAGTTGGAATCATTGTTGAAACTCCAGCGCTACGTGAATTAGTTCAAACAGTTATTCCTTCACACACCAAGCACGTCTGGGTGATGACAGAGGATGTTCTTGCAGTACTTCGCAATGCAGGTGCTCAAGTATCAGATGATGAAATTGAACGCCGCCGCGCAGCTCTTGTTCCAGATACTTTGGCAACACTTATTTACACATCAGGAACAACTGGAAAACCTAAGGGTGTTTCACTCACTCACGGAAACTTCTTAGCTGAGTGCGGAAATGTTGTGCAGGGTGCAAGTGATCTATTCCTTAAGCCTGGTGGATCAACTCTGTTGTTTTTACCTGTTGCTCACGTCTTTGGTCGCATGGTGCAAATTGGTGCAGTTAATGCAGGCTTACACCTTGCTCACTGCAGTGATCCAGTCGGACGACTTCCAATTGATTTAGCATCATTTAAGCCAACATTTGTTTTGGCTGTTCCTCGAATTTTCGAAAAGATTTATAACGGTGCAGAAGCTCGCGCCGATGCTGCTGGCAAGGGAAAGATTTTTAGAAAAGCAGCAGAAACCGCCATTGCTTATTCAGAAGCTATGGATAAGAAGGCAATCTCTCCACTGCTAACACTCAAGCACGGACTCTTTGACAAGTTGGTTTACTCAAAGATTCGTGCAGGTATGGGCGGTCGCGTTGAAGCTGCTATCTCAGGCGGTGCACCACTTGGTGTGCGCTTAGGTCATTTCTATCGTGGTGCTGGAGTAACAATTTTGGAAGGTTACGGTTTAACTGAAACTACTGCCGGAGCAACCTTGAATTTAACTGGTGCACATCGCGTTGGTTCAGTTGGACGTCCAATTCCAGGAACTTCAGTCAAGATCGCCGAAGATGGTGAAGTACTTCTCCGCGGAGCAATTGTTATGGGCGGATATTGGCAAAACGATGCTGCTAACGCTGAAGTTTTTGACTCTGAGGGCTGGTTTAAGTCAGGCGACTTAGGAAAGCTCGATGATGATGGCTTCCTCTACATCGTTGGCCGTAAAAAGGAACTTATTGTTACTGCAGGTGGAAAGAACGTTGCGCCAGCTGTATTAGAGGATCGTTTGCGTGCACATCCACTAGTGAGCCAGTGCTTAGTCGTTGGTGATAATCAACCATTCATTGCAGCTCTTGTGACTATTGATCAGGATGCACTTAAAGCTTGGGTTACAAACAATAAGAAGGAAGGTGCTTCAATGGCCGACCTTGCAAATGATCCTGATCTGATTGCTGTTATTCAAACCGCGGTAGATGATGCCAACAAGGCAGTAAGTAAGGCAGAATCAATCCGAAAGTTCACTATCTTGACAACTGATTTCACAATCGCTGGTGGACACTTAACGCAGAAACTCTCAATTAAGCGACACGTCGTTGCGAAGGAATTCGCAAAGGAGATTGAGCAACTCTTCGCAAAGTAATTATGTGAGCCTCACACAGCGGGTAAAACTCGCACAAGAGCTCCACGATGGCATAGCCCAAGATCTCGTGGGGTTGGGCTATGGGTTAGATGCTTTGTTATTCCAAGAATCCGATGAGGTTAAGCGCACTGCCCTGCGCTCTGTGCGCTTTGATATCAACACATTGATAGAGAAAGTGCGTAGTGAAATTCTAGAGCTTCGCTCACAACAGGATGAAAATGATTCACTCGGCTCTCAACCAGAGTTAGCTTTTGAACTCACAAGAGTCTTCAACGAAATAATTAGTAATGTGAGTGAGCATTCCCAAGCCACTCGTCTAGATATTTCCTTTCTAGATAATGGAATAGGCGGAGCCCAGGAAAAAGAAAATCACTTTGGTTTACAGGGAATCTCTGAACGAGTTGCCGCGCTGGGTGGACATTTAGAAGTTCAGTCAGATTTCACAGGAACGAACGTCTGCATTTCACTGGATTTGCTCACCCCATGAGCAAAATTCTAATTGTCGATGACCACGCACTTGTTCGTGAAGGATTGAAGCGAGCACTTACGCATGAGGGTTTCAGCCAGATTTCAGAGGCATCCTCTATCGCCGAAGCTCGCGCTGGAATCGCCGCATCGCAACCAGATGTCGTGACTGTTGATATTAATCTGCCTGATGGAAGCGGTTTTGAACTAGTGAGTTGGATAAGAAGCATCTCACGTGAGATTGGAATTGTGGTTTTAACTCTTAACGATCACGATAATTACATTCGTGCTGCGATGAAAGCCGGCGCAAGTGCTTTTGTTTCAAAATCTGAATCCATACCTGCGCTGGTTGCAGCGATTAACCATAGCCTCATCTCCCCCTTAAGCTTTAGCGCTCAAGGTTTAGAGAAAGTATTCGCTCACTCCCACAACACGTTAACTGCTCGTGAATTTGATTTGCTGATGCAATTAGAACAAGGCCAAAGCACTGCCCAGATTTCTAAGACTCTTTTTATAAGTCCTGCCACGGTTAAAACACACTTAGCTTCGATATATAGAAAGTTAGAAGTAACTAATCGAACTGCGGCAATTCATGCCATGCATGAGCAAGGATTATCTAGTAAGTAGGTCGGAAAACTTGCCAGCCCAAATCTGCCAGCGCCATTCCTTTTCAATCCATGCACGTCCTGCACTACCCATAGAAATACGTAGCTTTTCATCCAAAAGAAGTTGGATAGATCTCTTTGCTATTAGTTCTGTGTTAGTGCCATCTACTACAAATCCTGTTACGCCCTCAATTACGGCGTCAGGTGCGCCGCCAGATTCACCAGCAATAACTGGTAATCCACACGCACTTGCTTCCAAATAAACAATTCCTAGACCTTCCACTTCTAGGCCAGCAAAGCGCGATCTAGATGGCATCACAAAGATATCGCCCACACAGATATAGCCAGGCAGATCTTTGTATTGAATGCGTCCAATAAAGCTGACGTTTTTTTCTATTGAATGTTTTCTTACGAGTTTTTCTAGGTGCTCTCTATAGGGACCTTGACCCACTAGCAAAAGATGGGCGTCCGGAACTTGCTTAAGGATCTGCGGCATAGATTCGATAAGAAAGTCCTGGCCTTTGCGATGGACCAGGCGGCCCACGCTGACAATGACTTTCTTGTTAGTTAAACCCAAAGACTGACGCAACGCAGTTGCATCAACTGCCCTGAAATGTTCAATATCAATTCCTGGAGCAATCTTTTGCATGGCGGCGGCGCTCTTAGTTGTCAGAGCCTTTGAGATTGCAGATCGAGTAAATTCGCCAAGATAGGTAAGAGAATCTGTAGTTGATCCAATGCGTCGCATAATCAGGTTAAATGGAAAAACCTTGGCCCACCAGACTTCGTGACCATGCGTGAGTGCAACTATGCGTTGTGCTCCAGCTCTGCGCAGCGTTGATGACATCCAACCCAAAGGCGCAGCAGCACCGAAGGCGATAGTTTTAATTGAGCGCTCTCTAACAATTCTGGCCACTGCGCGATTCACTCGTGGAGTTGGGAGGAGTATTTTTGACTTGTCTCGAATTACTTCAACACCAAAATTGCTTAGCCAATCTGCATCATAAGCATCAGAATCATCTTGAGCCGATGTGTAAACAATGATGCTCGACTTTGGTAATCGTTCAATCAAACCAATGATGAAGGTTTCTATGCCTCCAGCCCGTGGGCCAAAATCGTTGGTTACAAATAGCGTTTTATCAGAAACGGCGAGCTCCAACTAAAGGCTTTCTTCCAAGAGATCCGCTCGTTGTGATTTTCACACGTGAACCAGAACGCGGTGCATGAACCATTTTTCCGCCACCGATATACATTCCAACGTGTGAAACTGGGCGACCATAAAACAGTAAATCACCTGGCTTGAGCGCTTTCACAGATACTTGCTTTCCCAAACGTGCTTGCGCAGCCGATGAATGTGGAAGGGAGACGCCAGCGGCTTGATAAGCGCGCATGGTTAGACCAGAACAGTCCCAGGTCAGAAGTCCTGCTGAACCGAATACATAGCGATCACCGATTTGCTTGAGTGCATATTTGATTGCAATTCCGGCTCGTCCAGAAATTCCAGAGAGTGCTCGCGCCGCTGCCTGTGAATCGGCTTGATCTGCATCTTCTTCTTGTTCAGCTAACTTTGCCAATCGCTCTCGCTCAGCTTTTGTTAACTTAGAAAGAAGTACTTCAGCCTCAGCAAGTTTTTCTTGGGCTTTTGCCGATTGGGCTTTAAATTTCTTTTCAGCTGCAACTACTAGTGCCAACTTGTCGTTAACAGTCAATGTTGTCGCATTCAAACGTTGTTGAGCTGCTTCATACTTTCGAAGTTGAGCAGATTTGCGCCGACTAATTGCATCAAGGGAGCCGGCTGAGGATAGATAAAGAGTTGGGTCAGAAGAAAAGAGAAGTTCAAGTGATTGGCCTAAACCACCAGCCTTGTATTGCTCGATTGCTATGGTGCCTAAAGACTTTTGGAGTGCTGAGACAGTTTCTCCTTGGACGGCAGCTTTTGCTTTAATGCCATTGAGTGTGCGAGTCAGAGCAATTAACTTTACTTTCGCTTCTTGTGCACCTTCGGCCGCAGACGTGGCTTCTTCTTCCAAAAATCTCACCTTTGCCTGAATCTCGGCCAGTGAAGGTGCTCCATTGGCAGGGGCTGCTAACCCAACAGTCAGGGCTAGAGCCACGACGGCGGAAGGAAGAATGCGCCAATACATGGTGAAAGGCTAACGAGGTTTAATGCGACATCTCAACTTATGAGCGTGATTTACGCCTGAGAATTCTCACAGAATCTGCAATAGTAGGACAAATGAGCACAGTTGCATCGCTGGTGGTCGGGCGAGATGGTTCGACATCAAAGGATAAGAGCTCTAACGGAGTTTCCTCAGATGCTGATCGTAAGGCCTTTCTTGCACGGCGTCGTAAAGTCGATTGCATTTTAATTGGCGGAAATACCGCACGTCACGAGCCTTATAAACAAAGTCCAGTTCCATTAGTAATAGTTTCACGATCAACTATTAATCCAGTGGTAGGAAATGATTTATCGCATCTATGGAATATGCCTGCTGCAGAGGCGTTAGCTAAGGCTAAATCCCGATTTGGGGAAAGAGTTCTCGTTGAAGCAGGAACATCAATTATTTTTGAACTCATTGATCAAGGTTTAATTGATCAACTAGAACTGAGCGTTACACCCGTGACCGGTGGAGATGACCCAATTGATTGGCAAGCTTTGCTCAATAGATTTGCTCACCATACCCACACTCATGTTGATGGAACTGATTTTTACGTTGCCCACAACTAGAAGGCAGAAATAAGAGCAACGCCTGCAACTGCTAAAGCAATCCCTACATATTGCACTTTTTGTAGACGCTCATGCAAGAACTTAAATGCCATTAGCGCAGTTGCAATGGGAAAGAGTGAACCTAAAACCATGGCAATTGAAACTAGACCCTTAGTGCAAGCAATTCCGAGTAGTACGTTGGCTAAGAAATCTGCAATACCAATGAAAATCAACGATGGATATTCCTTTTTAGAAAACCCGCCCATTGTGCGGAATTTGAGCGCTAGAGCAACAGTGACAATAAAGGTAGCTCCACGCATTGAAACCATTGTCATAAGCGCACTTGATTGAGAACCGATCGATATCAATGTTAACGCTATGCCAAAACCAATCGCTGCACCTAAAGCAAGAAGCAAAGGTTTAATGGGAAGACCTTGTGAGAGCTCTGGCCCACTGGCACAAAAAACTCCTACTAGCGCTAGGACAACTCCAATGGAAACAATTCTCGAGAGCTTGTCACCATTTACCAATGCATACGTCAGCGGAACAACTGCGCCCATGGAACTAATGGGTGAGACAACACCCATGCGTCCAGTTGATAAGCCTGCATAAAGACAGAACAAACCGAAGTAACCAGACAAACCTGCAAAAATTCCAGGGATTAAATATCCATTAGATCCCAGCGCCTGTGCATCCCAAGCTCCAGAAACAAGCATCAAAAAAATTCCGAAAACTAATCCAAGAACTTGTGAGAAACCAAGCACAGCCAACGGTGCATGCTTTTTACTCAGACGCCCACCTTCAAAATCTGAAGTCCCCCATAAAATACTGGAGAGAATTGCAAGGAGTGAGGCCATATGAGCAAGGATACCGCCCCGCCTCCCATGAAAAGGAGTTCTTACTGTTTATTCTTAATCAGTGGATGCCAGAGGATTTGAAGAACTAGTCAACTCCTTACGTACTTTTACACCACGCGCTGAAATCGTTTTAGAAGAGGTTCCAGCCCCACAAAAATTAGCCACATACTCCTTTGCCTTCTCTGCCGATGTTAGTAATGGGTTACTAGGCGATGATGAAGATGAAATAGCTTCTGGCCGCTTTGTCTTATTACATGAACCTGGCGGACAAGACACATGGGAAGGTGAATTTCGCTGCGTCACTTTCGTACGCGCAGATGTTGACCCTGTAATGCAACAGGATCCACTTCTGCCAGAGGTTGGCTGGAGTTGGTTTCTTGAAGCGTTAGAGAGTGAAGAGTGCACTCTGGCTGCGCCCAGTGGAACTGTTACACGTGTATCCAGTGCCTCTTTTGGAAAACTCTCTCCTAGAAATGATGAATCCGAGATTGAGATTCGTGCCTCTTGGACTCCAGCTATTGCTGATCCCATTGAGATAATGAAACACATTGCCGGATGGTGTCGCTTAATTACTGATGTTGCTGGGCTTGAACCGATTCCTGCTGGCGTCTCAACTATTTCATCTGCCAGACGTCATTAAGCCAGCTTATGTCTGAAGAAATAACTGCAACACCCTTACTTACTCCCGCTAATGGCACACCCCCCGTAATCGATAGTGAGGCTGCATTTACATCTGCATTAGAACAACTTAAAAAAGGTAGTGGTCCATTTGCTGTTGATGCTGAACGTGCCTCTGGCTTTCGATACAGCGCGCGTGCCTACTTAATTCAAATCAAGCGCACCAATGGTGGATTGCACCTTATTGATCCCATCCCTTTTGGGCCGGGCCATCCACTGATGCTAGAACTCAACGATGTACTCAATACCGATGAAGTGATTCTGCATGCCAGCACACAGGATTTACCATGTCTCAGGGAACTTGGAATCAACCCCAAGCGCTTATTTGATACTGAATTAGGCGGGCGAATTGCAGGCCTTCCCCGTGTTGGACTTGGCCCGCTTTTAGAATCTCTGATGGGTGTTTCTCTTGCCAAAGAACACAGTGCTGCAGACTGGTCTGTGCGCCCACTGCCCCAGGACTGGCTCACTTATGCAGCTTTAGATGTGGAACTGCTCGTTGAGCTGCGCGATAAAGTTGAAGCGCTATTAGTTGATGCTAAAAAAGATTCCTGGGCCAAAGAAGAGTTTGCTTCAATTTTATTGGCACCTCCTGCCCCGCCTCGTGTGGATCCGTGGCGCAGAACTTCCGGAATGCACAAGATTAAGCGTCGTGATCAATTGGCAATTATCCGTGAACTCTGGATAACTCGTGATGAGATTGCAAAGTCGCAAGATATCGCTGGAGGAAAACTGCTCAATGATTCAGCCATAGTTGAAATCGCACTTAATCCCGTTGCAACTAAGAAAGAGTTTGAAAAGGTATTGCGCCCACTCGGACTTCGAGCGCGATGGTTAGAAAATCTAAAGGTTTGGCTAGATGCTGTGGCTCGCGCTGTTGCTCTTGAAGAAAAAGACTGGCCGGCACTTCGCACTAATGCAGATACTTTGCCACCCATTAAATTATGGAGAGATAAGTTTCCAGAAAAATACGCACCGCTTTCTCATGCGCGTGTTCGAATAGAAGTAATTGCCCAAGAAAACAATATTCCCGTAGAAAATCTCATCACCCCTGAAATTGTCCGCCGCATTTGTTGGGCTCCCCCAACACCATCAACATTTGAATCCTCTCCAGAGATAGTCAGAGAGCATTTACTCTCACTCGGAGCCAGAAAATGGCAGGTGGATCTGGTGGCAGAGGCCATTACGACCTCCCTGCTGGAGAAAGAGGCTGTGCCCACCCCTGAACCTGTGCCTGAAACCACAGCTGAAGAGGCCTGATTTACGCAACATAAGAGTTGCGTAAATACCCCCTACCCTCTAGATTTTCTCTTATGTTGAGCACTTTCATTATCGCCCTGCGCGAGGGCCTTGAAGCCTCCCTGATTGTCGGCATCCTGGTCGCCTATATTCTCAAAAGTGATCGCCGGCAGTTACTCCTTCCATTATGGAGCGGTGTTGCCGCTGCAGTAGTTGGAAGCATCGGACTTGGCTTTATTCTCTCTAGAACTTCTGAGGAACTAACCGAGCGCGCTGAAAAAATCTTTGTTGGAACAACTTCATTTCTTGCTGTTGCACTTGTTACCTGGATGGTTTTTTGGATGAAGCGGACAGCTCGCTCCCTGAAGGCAGATCTACATGGCAAAGTTGATTCGGCTTTGCGTACAGGTCCTCTAGCCCTTGCTGGAGCAGCGTTTTTCGCTGTTATTCGCGAAGGTTTAGAAACTGCTCTCTTTGTTTATTCAAACTTTAAAACGGTTTCGCACACACGCAGCTCTACTCTGGGTTTGATTCTTGGCTTTTCTGTTGCAATCTCACTTGGATATTTAATTTTTAAATCTGCAATCAAACTCGACTTAGCCAAATTCTTCCGCTTCACTGGGGTTGCTCTAGTAGTTGTTGCAGCAGGAGTTCTCTCCTATGGAGTTCATGAATTCCAAGAGCTGGGCTGGCTTCCTGGCGGAGAGTCATACGCCTGGGATGTTTCAAACCTGATTCCATCTGATTCATTGCTTGGGGCGACACTCGGTGGCCTTGTGGGCTTTGATAACACAACTTCATGGCTACAACTGGGCATCTGGACGATCTATCTCACCACTGTCCTTGGGGCCTATCTCTCAAAGCCTCGCACGCGTGCTTTAACACCAGCCTAAGCGCTGTTACAAACCCTTACTGGCGGGTAACATAACCGCTATATCCACCCCTAGTAAAGGATCACCATGTCTCGCACAGTTGTCTTAGTTGATGCCGTTCGCACTCCCTTTGGAAAAGCCGGAGGGATGTATGCCGGTACGCGCGCTGATGATTTGATGGTTCGCGCAATTCGCGGCCTCCTTGATAGAAATCCAAAAGTTGAACAAAGCGCAATCGATGACGTTGCTATTGCCGCTGCAACACAGACTGGTGATCAGGGTATGAACATTGGCCGCAGCGCAACTCTTTTAGCAGGCCTACCAAATACCGTTCCCGGCTATTCAATTGATCGCTGGTGCGCCGGTGCGCTCACTGCAGTGACAACAATTGCTGGAGCTATTTCTTTTGGATCAAATGACATTGCAATCGCAGGTGGCGTTGAACATATGGGAAATCATCCGATGGGTGAACTCATGGATCCTAACCCCCGCTATCTAGCTGAAAAGATTGTGGAACAAGATGCACTTGCAATGGGCTCCACCGCTGAGCGACTCCATGATCGCTTCCCAACAATTACAAAAGAGCGCGCAGATAAATACGCACTTAACTCACAACTTAAAACCGCTAAGGCATATGAAGCAGGACTCATTCAACGAGATCTCATTCCAATGGCAGCGCGAAGTGCTGAGTTGGGTTGGACAATTGCTACTGTTGATGAGGCACCTCGTCCAACAACAACTATGGAAGGTCTGGCTGGATTAAAAACTCCATTT
>JBDLTD010000020.1:0-13490 GCA_039799185.1 Actinomycetota bacterium
TCACGTTCACCGGCCATGGATGTTTTAATCTTAGGTGGATTACCAATTAAAGAACCAGTTGCCTGGATGGGCCCATTTGTGATGAACACAAAGACTGAAGTTTTAAAAGCATTTGATGATTTCCAAAAAGGTGTATTAGGAATTGTGCCACCTGATTGGAGTAAGAAAGTAAGGCCAGTAAGCAGAGATGGTATTGGCTATAAGTTAAGTGGAGATTTAAAGGGTGTTCATGGAACCCCGGAAGAGTTACAAGAGCGTTAAACAAAAGGGCCGAGAGTTATCTCGGCCCTTTTAGCTTTATGTTAAACCGTTGCTTTTTCTTTCTTTGAAATCTTAAGCCAGGAAATAAAGCCCCAGATTACAAATGGCAAATAGATTGCATACAAAGTACCTGTTGGGTAATAACCATTCTTAAATGCAAATGGGACTCCAACTAGGTCAACTGCAACCCAAACCAGCCAGAACTCAACATAACCTCGACTCATGCCGAAGGTTGCAAGTGCTGTTCCAGTAAATATCCAGGTATCAACAAATAACCATTGGCCGGATTCACCGAGAGATTTAAAGATTTGATATGCAATTGTAAAGAAGATTGCAATTGCTGGTACTAATACCAACTTCTCTTTGGTTGTTGTCCAGCGAGGAACAACAGGTGGAGTTCCTGGAGCACCTGATTTACGGTGCTGGTTCCATCGGATCCAACCATAAATACTTACAATGATTAGAAGTAAATTACGGCTTGCCTGCCCATAAAAGTTCTTTTGTTGATCTTCAGCACCGAATGAAAATACAGCGCCAAGAAATACTGTGAAAAGAAGTGCATCGCCAATAATTCCAACTGGCCAGGCGATTACTTTTCGTTTTAAACCAAGCACTGCGCTAGATAGACCAAGGAGTCCACCTATTACTTCGCGCCATGCGATTGATTTACTACCGAATTGGATTTGTGCTTCAAACAACCATTTTAAAATGGACATGCGTTATCTCCTAGATGTTCCTTTATCCAGACTTTAACTGTCGGTCTCGGAGTTTCACCAAGTCAACCAAATGAATTTCATTTGGGTCGCGGACTTTTACCGCCGGTTCGGAATTACGCCGACCCCCGGATACATCGGTGGCAATGTTACTTCAACTGCCAACTATTTTTTATCGTTCCCGATCTCTTTAATTAGATCAAAATCACTGCTGCCAAGTTGGCCTTGTGAGGCATATAACTCTAATTTTGCCCTGGTATCTTCAATATCTAAATTTCTCATAGTTAGCTGACCAATTCGATCGGCTGGTCCAAAGGCTGCATCCTCGGTTTTCTCCATTGATAACTTCTCTGGAGAGTATGAAAGTTTCGCACCTTTCGTATTAATAATTGAGTAATCATCACCCCTGCGCAATCTGATTGTTACTGAACCAGTAATTGCCGATGCAACCCAGCTAGTTAATGATTGTCTAAGCATTAGAGCTTGTGGATCAAACCAACGACCTTCATATAACAATCTTCCTAATTTACGTCCCTGCTCATGATAGGTAGCGATGGTGTCTTCGTTATGAATCGCACTGATTAATCGCTCATAAGCAATAAATAGAAGTGCCATTCCTGGCGCCTCGTAGATGCCACGACTTTTAGCCTCAATAATACGGTTCTCAATTTGATCACTCATGCCAAGCCCGTGACGGCCGCCAATTGCATTAGCTTCCTTCATTAATGCCACAACATCATCAAAAGACTTACCGTTAATTGCAACCGGACGGCCTTGAACAAAAGAAATCTTCACATCTTCAGTTTCAATCTTTACTGCTGGGTCCCAGAAGCGAACTCCCATAATTGGCTGCACGAGCTCAACTGAGGTGTCTAGATTCTCTAAAGACTTTGCCTCATGGGTTGCACCCAAGATATTGGCATCAGTTGAGTATGCCTTTTCTGTGCTGTCGCGATAAGGAAGTTTGTGAGCAACTAAACATTAACAAAATCAGCATCTAACCATGGCTTGTAGATACGCAGGTTTGGATTAGCTAAAAGACCATAACGATAGAAGCGTTCAATGTCATTGCCCTTATAAGTTGAACCATCGCCCCAGATATTTACTGAATCTGCATGCATGGCGCGAACCAGCATTGTGCCTGTAACGGCGCGGCCCAATGGTGTTGTGTTGAAATATTGTTTTCCGCCTGAGCGAATATGGAAAGCTCCACAAGCAATTGCAGCTAAACCTTCTTCAACTAATGCGCTCTTGCAATCAACAAGGCGTGAAATCTCTGCGCCATATTCCTTGGCACGAATCGGAACTGAATCGATATCTGGCTCGTCATATTGGCCAAGATCTGCGGTGTAAGTGCAAGGAATCGCACCTTTTTCGCGCATCCAAGCAACAGCCACAGAAGTATCGAGACCGCCAGAAAAGGCGATACCGACTTTTTCTCCCACGGGAAGAGATGCAAGGACCTTAGACATGAGTGAAGTCTAACCGATAGTGAAGGTGGAAATTTTCTTTGAAAGGGCTGGGACTATGCCCCATTGCGTGGTTATTTCACGGTATCTATCGATATCTAGCGCATCAGGTTGCGCCCCAGTCTTCACTGCGCGAATCATGATGTTTCGAGGTGTGTGTTCTCCCCCGATGAATTCAATGATCTCAACGCGATATCCGACAATGCGCAATATCTGTGCACGCAAAGCATCTGTGAGTAAATCACCCATGCGCTCCTTCATCACACCAAATTTGGTAACAGCGCCCCATGGCTCCGGGCTTTGATCCATCTGCTTTTGAATATCGTGGTGACAACATGGCGCAATTAACAAAAGCTTTGCTCCACCATTTACTGCCCAAGCAATTGCATCATCTGTTGCTGTGTCGCAGGCATGAAGTGCAATAGCAACATCTGCTTGCGCAGCTGTTGTCGAAGCGATCTCTTCGGCTTTAAAGGTAATTGTGTCGGTAATTCCTAGCTTTGTAGCTATCTCATTATTTCGATCACGTGATGCCGGGCGAATATCAATTCCTGTCACATGCACAGGCATTCCAATGCTCTTGAGATACTGGTGAGCCGCAAAAGTTAAATAAGCATGCCCACAACCTAAATCAACAATTGATAAGGGCCTTTCTTTACTTGGCTTTGTAATCTGGCCAGCTTCAATTGCAGAGTTAAGCGTTGGCACTAGCAAGCGCAGGAACTCTTCTACTTGCTTGTATTTATCATTTTTCGAAGGCTTAATCTGTCCTTTGTGATCGGCAATACCGACTTCACGCAAGAATGGATCAGCCGGGTCAAGTAAGCGCTCCTTTTTCTTATCGTGAGAAAGGTTTTGCTCCAGGCTCTTCTTTTCATAGTGAACCTGGGCTTCACCACTCTTTGTCACACGAATGCTCATAGACCCATCCACGCTATCCACAGTGATATTTGCATAACCACTAGAGATGAGTTGCAAAACCTCTGATTTATCTGGTGCAATATTTTTAGTTGTTGTGGCTTTGCCATCACTGTGGGTGAGTTGTAAAACAATGGAGCCTTTGATTTCAACGGCTCTGATATCAATGCGCTCATGCTCTACTTGCATATTGCGACGGCGACCAGATAAAACCACACGCACCAAAGTCTTTGTATCAACGATGAGCGCGCATGCCTCGTCTAAAGCTTGTTCTATGGATAGAGGCATGGGTTATTTAGGCGAAATTACCGCTGTGCCCTTTTCATGAGGATAAATAGTAAGGACATGATTAGGCAGAGCCTTAGCAAAACTCTCAGCCAACTTACGCTCTCCCTCACGATTCACATCATCAATAACAATGATTGCCTTAGGTGAGAGTTTGGCAATGAACTCGGCGCGAGCTGGCATGCGAGCCTCTGGGTTTTTTGATCCCGGTGGGCCATCAACTATGAGTAAATCAATGCGCTTTAAATCTTTTATTACTGCCGTGTCATACCACTCGACTCCTGAGATATGAGCCTTAAGTTGTGCAACCCTAATCTCAACCCCGCGTACTTTGTGCTCCTTTAGAACTTCACGAGTTTTTTCTGCAAACTCGCCTGAGTTATCAATGCTAATTACTTTCTTTGCCCCTGCTTTTGCAACCACCAATGTGGAAACCCCTGAGCCAAGTTCAACAACCAATTTTGGATTATGTTTTCGCACTAACTGAGCCAAAGTTAATAGAAGATCGGGTGAGGCCGCCCAGCTACGTGTTGGTGGAACTGGTGCGCTAAATTTTAATAGGGATAACAACTGCTGCATCGCCTCTGTTTGGCGATAGGACTGCCACATCGAAGTTTTTAACTCTTTAGTTGAGACAGCTATTTCGCGAGCAATTCTTGTGTTTATTTTCTGGTGCAGGGCACGAAGTGAACGGATGCAATAGGCAAGACCTAGCCCAATGGCAAGTAAAAGAACTATTGAAAGAAGTTTCACCCATTAAGTCTAAGTGCGAGGCAGGTGAACTTCAATTGCTAAACCACCTAGTTCGCTCTTGCGAAGAGTAAATGTTCCCTTATGTCTTTCAATAACCGCGTTCATGATGCTCATGCCCAGCCCCGTTCCACCAGTTTCTCGGGATCGAGATCTATCAAAGCGCTTAAGTCCTCGGATTTTCTCTCCATATGATTCAGGGGGCAATCCTGGGCCACTGTCTTCAATGATGATTGTGATCTGCTTTTGCGCTTGAACGCTGACTTGAACTGAGGTGCTTGGGGGTGTGTGCAGACGAATATTAGTAAGAGCATTTTGGATAAAGCGCTGCAAATACTTTTCAGAGCCAACCATTACCGCGCTTGCATCTATGTGAGTAATGACTGAATGAGTCGGCGCAATCTCTTTAAAGTCAGAAACACTTTCACGAACTAATTGCGCAATATCAATGCTTTCAAAATCAATGTTGCCTTCTTCACCCAGCTGTGCCAACATCAATAAATCACCAATGAGAAAGTCCATTCGCTTTAACTCACTATTGAGTCGATCAAAGGCAGCGCTCTCTCGCTCTGGATCTAACTGTTTACCTTTAAGAAGTTCGGCATAGCCTTTAACAACAGTCATGGGTGTGCGCAGCTCATGTGCGGCATCGCCAATGAACTCCTGCATCTTCTGCCTTTGTGCCCGCTCTTGAGCTAATGCTCCAGATTTAGAAAGTAGTGATGTTGCAATAGATGCAAGAATGTTTGCAAGAATAATGAAAATTAGTAACTTCAAAAGATTGAGATCGAGAGAGCGGTTGATATCAACTAAGGAACCAGCAACTATTAATACGTCCCCTTCGGGAATTGGGATAGTGCGAATTCGAAGATCTGGACCATCTAGTGGTGTTCCAACGGATTCACGCAAAATAGTTACTTCACCGCTAGGAGTTGCAAAGCCTAAAGTTAAATCAAGATTGTTCTGCTCGATACTGAGCAGGGCAATACTGACGGCATCCATCGGATTTATGCGAATATCACTTTCGACTTGATTGAGACGTTTATCAATCATGGCAATCTCACTGCGATATGTGCTCACGACTGCAAAGCCACCGATGAGAATTGAGAGAACTGAAGTAATAAGGGCAGTTGAGATCAGTTGCCGAGTTCGAATTTTCATGAAAACTATTTAGGCTCCTGAATTTGAAATCCCACACCGCGAACAGTCTTAATGCCCTCAAATCCATCTCGGTGCAGTTTCTTGCGAAGGTATGAAATATAGGTGTCAACGACTGTGCTTTCAGATTCGAAAGTAATTCCCCAGACTTCATCCAGCAAAAGATTCTTGCTCAGTACTCGTCCCTTCTTCTCAATCAATATCTGCAATAAGCGGTACTCGGTTGGAGAAAGATCTACCTCTTCACCATTAAAGCTCACTAAATGCTGATCATCATCGATTGAGATTGGACCACATGCGAGCAAAGAAGGAACATCAACATTTTTTGTTGAGCGGCGCAAAATAGCTTTAATGCGCAAAATTAACTCTTCGATACCAAAGGGCTTAACAACATAATCATCGGCGCCAATTTTTAAGCCTCGGGTGATGTCAGCTTTATCTTCACGTGCTGTGAGCATAAGGACTGGTGTTAAGTCATTAGTGCTTCGCAAGCGCTCAACTAATTCAAATCCATCCATTAACGGCATATTGATATCGATAACTAAGAGATCTGGCTTATGAGTACGCAATAGCGTTAAGGCAGACATTCCATCAGTTGCTTCTACCGTCTCAAATCCGGCAATGCGCAATGTGTCATTAAGCAGAGCCCGGACCCCCGGCTCATCATCAACGATCATAATCAACTGTGCCATAGGGCCACTCTTGCATGATGGGGCTCTAAATCCAATAATTTTTCACTCTCTGAAGGCGATTCACAGAAAAATCACAACAGATGCATGCATCATTTAGGCATGAGAATACGAGGGATAGCACTAGTCGTCATTTCCCTGACCCTCCTCTTTTCATCCACTTTGAATGCATCAGCTGAACCAACACCTTCTCCCTCACCTTCTCCTGATTATCAAATGCTCATGAATCAATACAAGTTAGATTTAAATCAATACCATGATTTAGTTGAAGCACGAGAAAAAGCACGATCACAAATTAATCGCACATTTATGCTTGCCGTTAATGAGGCAAACCGCGAGGCGCGCGCAGCGATGAAACTAGCAAAAACAGCTGCGGCTAAAAATGAGATTATTTCTAAACAAAAAGTCGCTGTAACTGCAGCAAGTGTTGCTCGTGATGCGGCAATAGCTGCGCTCGGTGCCCTACCAACTCCGCCTGTAAAGCCAGTTAAGCCAGTTGAAATGGCAACGCTAAATAAAATGAAAAGTAAGAAATCTTCGCCTTCTCCAACCCGCTAGAGAATTTACTGACTATCGTTGGGCCATGAAGAAATTTAATCTCTGGCTTGCTCAAAAAATTACCTCAGGCGTTGCAACGATGTGGTGCGCCTATCTCTTTGCCGCAATCGCCTTGATCTCACTGCCCAAGGCGATTCAATCAGGTGATTCAATTGTCATCATCTCTTGGGTAGCGCAAACTTTTCTTCAACTCGTATTGCTTTCTATCATCATGGTGGGGCAAAAAGTCCAAGCACAAAGCGTGGAAGAAACCATTAATGAGACTCATACGGCTTCACTTGCTGAATTCGAATTAGCAAAAGAAGCAAGAGGTGTAGCTCACAAAGAATTAACTGAACTTCATCAATTATCAAAAGATATGCACAAATTGATACGTGAAGTAGAGGCTCGTCTTAAGGGTTAAATTGTTATAAAAGCGAGACATTACTGACCATAGTTTCAGTCTTCTTGCATTGCTTGAGTTCACATGGCTCGCATAAGTTCTCCTTATGAACTCCTCGCCGTGGTGGAAAGAAGCCACGATTTATCAGATCTATCCACGCTCATTCTTTGATAGCAATGGCGATGGAGAGGGCGATCTACCTGGAGTCACAAGCAAGTTGGATTATGTTAAAAGCCTAGGTGTAGATGCGATTTGGTTGAGCCCTTTCTTTACATCCCCAAATAAAGATGGCGGATATGACGTAGCAAATCCACGCGATGTTGATCCTCGCTTTGGAAATTTGGAAGATGCCAAAGAGCTAATTGCACAAGCCCACAAGCGTGACCTGCGAGTAATCGCTGACATCGTTCCTAATCACTTCTCTGATCAACATGAATGGTTTCAGGCGGCGCTAAATGCCAAGCGTGGTTCGAAAGAGCGTGAGCGGTTCCATTTCTATGATGCAAATGAAGATGGAACTCCCCCTAATAACTGGATCTCACTCTTTGGCGGACCATCATGGACTCAAGTCGAAGATGGGCAGTTCTATTTACATCTTTTTGACTCATCACAACCAGATTTGAATTGGGAAAACCCTGAAGTAAACGCTGACTTTGAAAAGACTTTACGCTTTTGGATTGATTTAGGCGTGGATGGTTTCAGAATTGATGTGGCACATGGGTTGATAAAAGAAGATGTTTTAACGAATCACCCAGATCCTCAAGGATTGAGTAACGCATTGCGTCTTGATGTGGCCATGGATTCTGAGGTGCGAAATGCACTCTTGTTAACAGTTCCTTATTTTGATCGCCAAGGCGTTCATGAGGTCTACAGAAAATGGCGCAAGCTATTTGATTCATACGGTGAGCGCGAGATCATGGCAGTTGCTGAGGCATGGGTCCATCCTCCTGTGAATGCAACGCGTTATGTTCGAGCAGATGAGCTTCATCAAGTCTTTAACTTTGATTTACTAACAGCTGAATTTGATGCCGATGTTCTATTCGATGTGGTTGAACGATCAATTTCACTCAATGCAACGGTGAACGCCTTGCCTACTTGGGCGCTGAGCAATCATGACTCACCCCGTGTTGCTAGCCGAATAGGTGGTGAGCGAGCACGCGCACTTGCTCTGTTTGTATTTGGGCTGCCTGGCTCTACATATGTTTTTGCTGGTCAAGAACTGGGATTACCTGATGGGCAATTACAAGATTCAGATCGCCAAGATCCAACGTTTTTTAGAACCAATGGCGCTATTAAGGGTAGAGATGGCGCACGCGTGCCGCTTCCTTGGGGTGGAGACACAACACCTTTTGGTTTTAGCACTGGAAAACCATGGCTTCCAATTTCACAGAGCTGGAAAGATTTAACTGTCGAAAGTGAGTTGGCGGATCCTAAGAGCTCATTGCATCTCTACAAAAATGCACTAGAGCTGCGTAAGGAATTCTTAGTTGGAGCAGGTGGAATTACTTGGCTTGAATCCCCCCAACACGGAGATAAAAACGATTCTCTACTCTCATATTCCAGAGGATCTATCACAGTCGTCATGAATCTTTCAGATTCTGCCCAAGAATGTGAAGCTGACGGCAAATTAGTGATGGTAAGTAGCGGAACCGTAGATGCTCGAGATGGAATTAAGGTGATTCCAGCACGTTCAACTGCTTGGTTCTTGTCTTAACTGGCAGAATGCGCCCATGGAATCAACCACCACTTGGATAGTCACAATTGCAGTACTTGCTGCAGTAATTCTCTTTGACTTAGGAATTGCGGTGATTCGACGCAATAAAGCAACATCAATGCTCGAAGCATCTTTTTGGACAGTTTTCTATATTGCAACTGCCATCGTCTTTGGTGCACTGTTACCTCACTGGGCAAGCAACGAGGGTCAGAAAGAGTTCTTTGCTGGTTGGTTAACTGAATATGCATTATCGGTCGATAACATCTTTGTATTTATTATTATTTTGGCAAGTCTTAAGGTGCAAAAAGAGGCTCAACAATTAGTCCTTCTGTTAGGCATCATGCTCACAATTGCAATCCGTGGTCTTTTAATCCCGCTTGGTGCTGCTCTAATTTCACGCTTTGCCAGCATTTTCTTCCTCTTTGGAATATTCCTGATCTACACCGCCTGGCAGTTGGCAAAAGAGAGTGAAGATGAAGAATGGAAAGAAGGCAAAGTAGTTGCACTATTGAAAAAGCGTGGCTTTAGTACTTTCGCAATTGCTCTAGTTGCACTTGGGCTTACCAATTTAGTCTTTTCACTTGATTCAATTCCTGCGATTTTCGGCTTAACAAAAGACCCATACATTGTCACAACCGCAAACGTCTTTGCCCTTATGGGATTGCGCCAACTCTATTTCTTGCTCGAGGGATTACTGGCCCGCTTGGTATACCTGTCCAAAGGACTTTCATTTATTTTAGGTTTTATCGGTATCAAGATGATTATGGAAGCATTTCATGGCATTGGAATTGATGAGATTGCTGGAGTTCATATCCCCGAAGTCAGCCTGGAAGTCAGTTTGGGTGTCATCGTTGCAAGCTTAGTTATTACTACCGTGGCCAGCCTGACTGCCACAAGAAAAGATGGCAGTGAGATTGTCTAGATAATCTCTTTATCTCTTAACGTTTCTCGATTGTGATCCTTACTTTTTTCATGAATCTTACGGATTTGAATATCAAAGATTTTCATTGCGCCATCAAATGCGGCTAAATCATTGAATTCACTAGCTTCGGCGCGAAGCAATGGTCCTGAACCATGAGAAGTCACAATCACTCGGTGTGAGTGCTTACCTAAACGTGGATTAGTTTCATGGAGTATCTCTACTTCAACGCGGTCAATGACCACACCAAAGCGCTCCATGGAATTTAATTTCTCTTCTGCTATCTCTTTAAAATCTTCGGCAAGTTCAGCATGACGTGCATGAATTTGAATCTTCATACTTAGAAGGGTAGTACTAAAACCACCAAAGTCACTATGAAAGCGAGAAGAAAAGATTTGCCAAGAATTTTCAACGCTGTGGCACGATCGGCAGCTTTGTCTTGTGGATCAGCCACTCGGGAAAGATCGCCGAGCTTGCCGAAGTTAAATGTGCCTGCAAAACCATAGGCGAGGCAAAACTTACTTCGAGATTGAACATAACCCACTGCTGCGACCATTAAAGGTAGGAAAATTCCCACTCGTGCACCGCGAGGAGCACTCGCAGAAATCAAAGCAACCAAAGATGATAGAGAGAGAAACAATCCAACAACTGCTACAAACTGCCTTCTGCGAATCTCTTTTTGACCGATGTTGCATGTTCCTGCAACGTATGTTGAATCAGACATCTTCAAATTCATCTTCATCGACCCACGATTCTGCAATGGAATCTTCTTGATGTTCCATCCATGAAAGGAATGAGCCCACGGCACGAAAAGCCAATACAGCAACTGTTACTGCTGCGATTATTCGGCGGAAGGCTTTAACCATGTGATAAAAATACTCTCTATTGCACTTTCCCGCGCTAGATAGCGTTAAGGGCCCTAGATATGTCGTCCCAAATGTCATCAACGTGCTCACAACCCACCGATAAACGAATGAGCTGCTCAGGAACTGATGGACTTTCAATCGGCCAGCGACGTCTGCGCTCCCACAGCGATTCCACTCCACCTAAAGATGTGGCATGGGCAATCATCGTTGATGATTCACAGACTTTTTGAGTTTGTTCTGCAGTTCCATCAACTTCAAAAGAAACAATGGCGCCGAAACCTGGATAGCGAACCCGTGAGATTTTTGGATGCTCAGAAAGTCTTTTGACTAACTCTTTAGCGCTCTCTTGTGATTTATTGAAGCGAAGTGGGAATGTGCGCAATCCTCGCAGAGCTAACCAAGCCTCAAATGGGCCTGGGATAGATCCATTAAAACTGCGGGAATCATGAAGACGCTTATAAAGAGCTGGATCATTTGTTGAGAGTGAACCCATTAAAACATCACTATGACCAGATAAGAATTTAGTAACAGAGTGCATAACAATATCGGCACCCATCGCTAATGGATTTTGCACAAGTGGAGTTGCAAAAGTGTTATCTACTGCAACACCAATACCCTGTTTCTTAGCTGCCGATATTAACGCTGGAAGATCGGCAACATCTAGACATGGATTAGTTGGAGACTCAAGCCAGACTAGAGCAGCGCCTTTCATGGCATCTATAACTTCTTGAGTCTTAACTACATCTACAAATCTAACTTCTAGTCGCCCACTTGCATGAAAAGAATTAAGCAGACTCATGACACCGCTATAGCCTTGATTGGAAGCAACGATTGGCGCACCAATAGGCAAAATTGAAAAGACCGCACTTATTGCTGCCATGCCAGAAGAAAATGCAAGAGTTTCTCCGCCTTCTAACTCACTGATTGCTTCTTCTAATGCAGTCCATGTTTGGTTTCCATAACGACCATAGCCAATAGGTCCACCAGAATGAAAAGTTGAAGTTAAATCAATTGAAGGATTAAGTGGTGCATCCGGTGTTACCGCTGGACGTCCTGCAGTGATCGCGCTGGTTTCAATCTTTTTGTTCATATGCCAATCCTATGCTGATGCTTCAAGCACTGCCATTGCAGCGTTATGGCCAGGAATACCGCTCACTCCACCACCACGAATAGCTCCTGCTCCGCAGATAAAGATGCGGGGATCATCTGTTTCCACGCCCCAGCGTGTTTGCTGGTTATCTTCACGGAAAGGAAAACTCAAATCTTTATGGAAGATATTGCCGCGAGGCAGCCCCACATCACCCTCAATATCTAGCGGTGACTTAACTTCAATTGCTGCAATTACATTTTCAATGGGCTCGACTAAATACTGATTAAGTGAAGCTAGGGCTGCTTTAAGTGCTGCAGCTTTTGCCTCTTCATTATTGGAATCAAAGAGGGCTGCTGGTGTGTGTAAACCAAAGAGCGTGAGAGTTTGATATCCCTGCGCCTGTAGTTCTGAACTGAGAATAGATGGATCAGTTAACGTGTGACAGTACATTTCAATTGGAAGCATTTCTGGCATATTGCCAGCCTTTGCATCCAGATATGTTGATTCACACTCTGCAAAAGATTCATGGGCATGAAATGTTCCCGCAAAGGCTAACCGCGGATCTATTCCAGATTTTAATTGGGGCAAGGATTTCAACAGAATGTTTATCTTCATCTGTGAGCCTTCAAGGCTGGCAGGTGCCTTAGAACCGCGCAGGCGCGCTAATACTTGTGGAGCTGCATTGCTTAACACATAGCTAGAAGTAATAGATGTTCCGTCTTCTAGTGTAAGAGTTGCGTCATCGGCAGTTGTAATAACTGATGAAACTTTGGAATTAACCCTTATCTCCACACCAGCAGCAGTTGCAACGCGAACTAACTCTTTAACTAAAGCTCCCATTCCACCGCGTGGAACTTTCCACTCACCAGTTCCATTTCCAATCAAGTGATATAAAAAGCAGATATTTGCTTGCATCTCATGGGCTGAAGCAAAAGTCCCAATCAGAGCATCGGTCAGAATTACTCCACGAACCAAATCATCCTTAAAGCGCGCTTCGATAACTTCACCGATTGGGCGCTCCATCAAGTAATCCCACACTTGAGGCATATTGATCTCTGCCTTTAACTCACTACGCGTCTTTAATGGGTGGAGCATCGAAGGAGCAATTTTGACTGCGAACTCTGCGATTTCATTATAGAAATCCTGCCAAGTGGCCCACTCAGCACCTGTTGGATCTAATTCTTTAAATGAATCTTCAGTTTCTTTATCCCACTGGCGCGCCACATATAACCCAGAGTCTTTGCCATTTCGAGAGTATGGGGTGTAACTAGAAACAGTCCTTGAAATGCGTTCAAAATTTAAGCCCAGATCACTCACAATCTGATCTGGAAGTAGTGAAATCAAATACGAATAACGAGAGAGCATTGCATCGTATTGCGGAAATGCTCGAACACTTGTTGTTGCACCGCCTACTTCTGCATTAGCTTCAAGGATGACTACAGATTTACCGGCTTTAGCTAGATATGTTGCTGCAACAAGGCCGTTATGGCCTCCACCAATAATTGCAACGTCAAAGTCTGACACTACAAAGATTTCACAATTCGATCTATCGCCTCGGTCAGAATTGTTGGGCTAGTTGCATAATTTAAACGAACGAACTGTGTGCTTTGAGCACCATATAAATATCCGCCATTGAAAGCCACCTTGCCGCGCTCTAAGAGAGTTTGAGCAGGGTTCTCACCGAGATTAAGCGCAGTTAAATCCAGCCAAGCAACATA
>JBDLTD010000021.1:0-11144 GCA_039799185.1 Actinomycetota bacterium
GCGAAGTCTGTTTAGAACTTCACCAATACTCAGATACGCGCGAGCTGGAACTGCCATCGTGATTCTCCCCTAATTATTTTCTGCCAGAGACAAATAGCAGATGGAACTTGCCGATTTGAATCTGATCTCCGGAATGTAAAACATGCTCTGTTACTGAAGAATTGTTGACGTAGGTACCGTTTAATGATCCGCTGTCTTTGAGTGAAAACCCTGAAGAGGTACTTTCAATCTTTGCGTGAGATCTAGAGACAGTCACATCATCTAAGAAAACATCACTGGAAGAAGAGCGGCCAATGCTTGCACCTTGTGATGTAATCAAAAACCTTGAACCAAGATTTGATCCACGATTGATAATCAGCATCGCCTTTTCTTGCGACTGTGCGATTTCTTCGATAATGCTGCGATCTGAGGCGGCAACAGTGGCTAGAAACTCATCAAGAGCTCCAGCTGGGGAATCACTGGCCGTGCGCAGACCCAGGTGCAAAGTGGTGGTGAGTTCGCTGGGCGATTGTTCTGCCTTCACTTATCTCTCCTCCTTCACCGTCAACCTGAGGCTGACACTAAAGGGGTGAGACGAATTGGTCAAGCCGTGATTTGGGCGTAACCGGCTGCATCCATCAGGTCAGCAGGCGTACCTGAGACCTCAACCTTTACCAACCAGCCAGCACCATAGGGATCGCTGTTAACAAGTTCTGGGGTTTGGGAAAGTGCGCCGTTAATTTCACTAACAACACCGCTGACCGCGGCAAAAATCTCAGATACTGATTTTGTAGATTCGATTTCGCCACAAACTTTGCCAGCAGTCAACGTCTCGCCAACTTTAGGCAGTTGGACATAGACGATGTCGCCCAGTGCGCCTTGTGCGAAGTCAGTAATTCCCATTGTGTAGGTAGTTCCAGTTGAACTTACCCACTCATGCTCTTTTGTGTACTGCAAACCTTCAGGAATTAATGACACGTGGTCCTCTCATTCGCGAAAAGCCTTCGCGTCCATAACTTATACCTGTTGCAATGTAGAGGGCAATCCCCCAGATGGCAAAACTCCATCCCAAAATAAAGGCGATGGTTCCGAGAGGTGTATCACTTTTGGCCAGAAGCAGAAACGGGAAGGCATACATAAGGTTAAAGGTTGCTGCCTTGCCCAAATACGTAACGGTAAATGGAGCCAAGCCTTTTGACTTCATCATCAGAGTGATCAGGCCTAGGTATAAATCCCGAGCGATGAGAAGAAAAATAATCCAACCCGGAACGATGTCGCGAATCAAAAAGACAATCAAGATTGTGAGGATATAGAGGCGATCAATCGCTGGATCTGCCAACTCACCAAAGCGAGAAGTTTGATTCCATGCTCTGGCCAACTTGCCATCGAAATAATCGGTAGCTCCCCCGATTGCTAAAACAACGATTGCCCAGCCATCTGCTTCTAAGGAAAGGGTGAGATAAACAAATAGAGGAATTCCCAGAAAGCGCAGAAAGGTTAAAGCATTAGGAATTGATAGCAATGAGGCATTCATTACTTACTCGCGCTCTTTAACCCTGATCGCCACTTGCACTGGAGTGCCTGGGAATGAGAACTCCTCACGCAATCGACGTTCGATGAAGCGGCGATATGAGGCCTCAATCCAGCCATTTGAAAAGACGACAAATTTTGGAGGAGCAATTCCAGCCTGGGTGGCGTAGTAAACCTTTGGCTGCTTGCCTCCTCGAACTGGTGGTGGTGTTGCACCGATCAGGGCTCCCAAGAATGAATTGAGCTTGGCAGTTGGAACACGCTTTTCCCAACTATCAAGGGCGGTGCGAAGGGCAGGTGCCAGGCGATCTCGGTGCCATCCCGTTTTGGCTGCAACGTTGACTCTCTGGGCCCATTCCACTTGATCCAAATGTCTATCGATCTCTCGATCTAACTGGTCCCGACGATCTTCATCAACCAAATCCCACTTGTTCATCACAATGACCATGGCTTTTCCAGCTTCTTCCACCATCGTGATGACTCGCAAATCCTGTTCAGTGATTGGCTCTGATGCATCCAAGACAACAACTGCAACCTCACAGCGCTCTAACGCTGTCTGTGTGCGAAGAGATGCGTAGTAATCAGTACCAGATGCTTGGTTAGCGCGCTTTTTTAATCCTGCTGTGTCGATAAATCTCCAGATCGACCCACCGAATTCAATTAACTCATCTACTGGATCTCTAGTCGTACCAGCAACATCATCAACAATAGATCTATTCTCGCCAGCTAGGGCATTTAGCAATGAAGACTTACCAACATTTGGTCGACCGATGAGTGCAACCTTGCGATAACCATCTTGTGTTTGCGCTCCCCCAACTTCTGGAAGTTCAGCGACGATGTGATCGAGCAAATCTCCAGAACCACGACCGTGCAGAGCTGAAACAAAATATGGTTCACCAAGTCCTAGAGACCAAAGACCATGTGCTTCAGACTCTTCTCGTTCGCCGTCTACTTTATTGCCAATCAAAATGAGTGGCTTCTTAGCCTTGCGCAAATGCTGAACCAAAATGTCATCTTCATCTAACGCACCAACTTGTGCATCAACAACAAAGGCCAAAACATCCGCTTCCTGCATTGCTATTTCAGCACCAGCACTTACTTGCACAGAGATGCCGTCAGGTTTTGCTTCCCAACCGCCAGTGTCCATGATGATGAAACGGCGACCGCCCCATTCGCATTCATACTGAACGCGATCGCGTGTAACACCAGGTGTATCTTCAACGATTGCCTCGCGGCGTCCAAGGAAACGGTTAATCAAAGTTGATTTACCAACGTTAGGTCGTCCCAATATCGCAACGATTGGTAATCCTAAAAGTGATCGTTGGCGAAGCAGTTCCCAAATTCGCTCTACGGTCTCATCTAAATCTAGATTCGTTGAATCCACTTCAACGGCGTCAAAGGCCATAGCAAGAGGAGAAACTGTGCGGGTAGAGTCAACAGAATCACGGTTTTCTAGTGAGCTCTTTACATCAACGGTTTTATCATCAGTTTCATTCTCACGGCGAAATGCGCGAGCATCCAAATCGGCAGTTAGATAGATTTTAAGGGCAGCATCTGGAACTACTACGGTTCCAATGTCTCGTCCCTCTACGACAATTCCTCGAGGTGCCTGCGAAATGATCTTGCGTTGAATTCCGAGAAGCTCTTCACGAATCTGTGGCATTGCACTGATGCGACTTACATTTTCAGTTACGGAAGTTCCGCGGATTGCATGAGTAATTTGTGTGTCACCTGCAAATACATCCGGTGAATTAGGATCTGAAACAAATCTGATTGGCGCACTCTTAAGTGCTTTGAGAATGTCAGCTGCTTCGATGCAGTTATTTTCTAATGCAACCCAAGTAACCGCGCGATAAAGAGCACCAGTATCTAAATAATTCCAACCGGCACGAATAGCGATTGCTTTAGATGTGCTTGATTTACCTGCGCCACTCGGGCCATCAATTGCTACGACTACGCCCATGTGATGAGCCTACTTCTATTTACGGATCGGATGAACGTTCCACCCGATCGATGAGAGATGATTTGATAACTTCACTGCATCATCTGCAGAAAGTGCCAAAGTGATTAATGCATTGAGTTGTCCTGGTGAGTGTTCAATTGCTAAATCTTCAACGTTTACAGACATTGCAGCACATTCATTGAAAATTGCGCCTAACTGTCCTGGTTTATCATCAATAACGATTGGAACGTATGTGTATTCACGTGCTTTTCCACCGTGCTTACCTGGAATTAAATTTCTTCCATCACGTCCCTTGCGCATAATCGCTGCAATTTTTTCTTGATCATCAACTGCTTCAATCATTGCGCCGAGCTCGTTGTGCAAAGAGGTTAGCAATCCCTTGATTTCCTTTGAATTAGAACTAATAATCTCTTTCCATAGATTCTCATCTGATGCAGCGATGCGAGTTGTGTCGCGAAGGCCTGCTCCTGCTAAATCAAGCCATTCAGGGGCAACACCATGAAGTGAGCCAGCTAAAAGGGTCGCTGCAATCTGTGGCAGATGCGACACCCGAGCCACAGCGGCATCGTGTGAAGCCGCATCTAGCTCTACGCAGGTCGCACCCAGGAGTTGGATCAAAGATTTAACTAACGAAACGGCCGCTGGCTCAGTTTGAGAATCCGGTGTGATGATCCAGCTTCTGGAAAGAAAGAGATCGGCGCGGGCAGACTCTGCTCCCCCGACCTCTCGGCCAGCCATTGGGTGGGTTCCAACAAATTGCTTCAAAGGAAGCTTGGATGCCTTAACCTTTTCTAGAGGTTCAACTTTTACACTACAAACATCCATAAACGTTGAGTTGGGGTTTAGTCCATACTGCTCATTTATGACCTGGGATAGGGCTCTGAGGGGCGTTGCCAGAATAATTAGCTCTGGGTCAGATATAGAGATTGCCCCCGTCAAATCCTGAGCGAGGCCCTGATTTCGGCCATCCACGTCGACCATCTCTACAGGGATGTTTTTGGCAGAAAGTGCCAAGCCAATTGAGGTACCAATCAACCCAGCCCCCACAATTCGAACTGAGCGCACCATTACTGAGCTATATCTCGGCGCAGGGCTACTGCCCCGTGTAGGTAGATATGAGAGATCTCTTCATGGCTCTTCACACTCTCCACATGCAACATCGCCCGAATAACCATTGATAGGGCTCCGGGAACGTCCACCTCTACTGAGCCAATGAGCGGCACTGAGGCAAAACCAATCTCGCGACACGCTGCAGCTGGAAAGGCAGCCGTTAAATCAGGGGTCGATGTGAAAAAGACAGAGACGACATCACTAGGAGTCAGCGAGTTGGCATCCAAAATCGCCTGGATCAGCTCTTTAACCCCAGTGGCGATAGTTTCTGGGGTATTTGCGCTCAGTTGAGTGGCGCCACGTATAGCTCTGATCGACATGGGATAAGGGTACCTTTCTCGGTCACTTTTTCGCTTGATTTTGAATACTTCTAAGGCCGTTTAAGTATTTATCGATAAAACCTCTTTACGATATTTACTTTAACAACTCCCTATCTCTTTCTACTTCCCTCCGAAATACTTAATATCGATTTATCGGTATCTAGAGCCCTGCATGAGCACCCAGAAAATCGATATATATACATTTACGCCCTTCATTATCGATATATAGATTAAACTGTATTTAGCCTATTATCGATTTATAGTAAAGCCGTCAAAGCCCTAAAACGTTTCGTAGATTTGTTAGTTCTCCCTCGTTGAGGTTTCTCCAGCGGCCTTCAGGGGTGTCGCCCAGGGAGATCGGCCCGAAGTTGGTACGGATCAATCGCAGCACCTGGACATCGACTGCCTCCATAAGGCGGCGAATGATGTGATAGCGACCCTCATGAATTGAGACTTCCAGCCATGTTGGAGAGAGCTCTTTGTAGGTCAACACTCGACCCATTCCATCCTCTAATTCGATGCCCTTGAGGAGGATTTTGTCGATTCCAGTGGGCAGCTTTCCCTCGTGCTCGATGATGTAGGTTTTCTCTAAACCAAAAGAAGGGTGCGTAGCGCGAAAGGTGAGGTCGCCATCATTGGTCAAAAGGATCAATCCCTCGGAGTCTTTATCCAGCCGTCCTACGTGAAAAAGGCGCTCTTTTCGAAGGTCAATGAAGTCACTTAAAGATGGACGGCCATCTGGGTCATACATGGTAGACAAAACGCCCTTTGGTTTATGAAGTACCAAATAAGACTTAGACACAGAACGTGTAATTGTCTCACCATCTACCATGACTTGAACTAATTCAGGGTCAAATTTCGAACCCATCTCGCGAATCGTTAATCCATCGACGGAAACTCGGCCAGATTCAATGAGCTCATCTGCACCACGGCGGCTTGTAATACCCGCATCAGCAATTATCTTATTAAGGCGCATCTGGCCCATGGCTATCCTCCCGACAGTCAGGGGTGAAGGATAGCGCGGAAGTTAGTCAGTTAGCGAATCAAGGATTTCGTCTAGTCCATCCAAGTTAGGCAAGTATGGGGCCAAGGCTGGCAGATCCTCTAGGGAGTTAAGACCTAGGCGTTCAAGGAAATAGCTGGTGGTCTTATAAAGGATCGCGCCACTCTCGTGTTCAATCCCCGACTCCTCCACCAAGCCTCTGGTGATCAACGTCTTCATAACCGCTTCAACGTTCACTCCGCGAATAGCCGAAACTCGGGCTCGAGAGACTGGTTGACGGTAAGCAATGACTGAAAGGGTCTCAAGGGCAGCTTGAGTCAAGCGATTTTGCTGGCCATCTAGAACGAACTTCTCAACGGCTGCGTGATAATCAGGGTTGCTATAAAAGCGCCATCCCCCGTTGATTTTGCGCAAGGAAAAACCGCGATCGTCATAGGTGGTGACCAGGTGGGCCAGAGCGGCCTCGACCTCATCGACAGTTTTTTCAAGGACCTGAGCCAGAATGATCTCTGAAACCGGTTCATCAACGACCATCAAGATCGCCTCGATAGAACGCTCAACTTCTACATTAGACATTCGTACTACCTTCTGTCGGCTCGTCATCTTCTAAAACTACGGGGATATCAAACTCATCAGTGACTTCTACTTCACCTGACTCAGAACCGGTCCAAGAAATCTGCAGCTCTCCCAGAGCAATCACCTGGTCAAAGCGCAAAACCCCCTGGCGGTAGAGATCGAGTAGGGCCAGGAATCTGGCCACGATGACCATCGTGTTTTCAGCATCGGAGACTAGGTTTCTAAAGCTGAGCGACTTAGACCTGCGCAAAGCCTCAACTACAACTCGAGACTCTTCAGCAACGCTGACCAAGGCCAAGTGCAGATGCTCAACACTGACAACCGGTGCAACCTTGGGAGTCAGCACGCGCTCTGCAATAGCGGCAAAGCGCTGTGGTCCAACGCCGATGAGAACCTCAGGAAGCAAGGCGCTTAGTGTTGGATCAAGGGCGACAACGCGTGGGAAGAACTTATCGGCCGTGGTGATGCGCTCGCTAAAGGTCGCTGCGATCTCTTTGAAGGCTCGGTATTGAAGCAGACGGGCGAAGAGAATGTCGCGAGCTTCAAGAAGAGCTAAATCTTCTTCATCATCTACTTCACCACTTGGCAACAAACGTGCCGCTTTCAAATCTAACAAGGTCGCAGCCACAACTAGGAATTCGGTGGCCTGATCCAAGCGCCAACCCTCTCCTGAGGCCTCCAGAGCCCTAATAAAGGCTATGAATTCATCTGTTACCAGGCTCAGAGATATCTCAGTGATATCCATTTTGTGGCGAGAAATAAGCTGAAGGAGCAGGTCAAAAGGGCCATCGAAGTTATCGAGGTGGACGGAGAAAGCGCCGGCTACGGCGTTAACATCCTTTGATTCCTCCAGTGATAAATCCATGGCGTCACCCTACTTCACAGTTGCTCCAGTTCTAGGTAGCGCGTAGGCTCGCGCTCACTTCACGGAAAAGAGGTTTGACGCTTGAACGCTAAATCGACAAAGCAAGAAGATGTAGCAACTACTGCAACTCTTCTAGGCAAAACTGCGGCAAGTATCCCCACACCGCCTCCCATCACAGAGCACGGGAATGCAAAAGTTGTAGCGATCTTCAACCAAAAAGGTGGAGTCGGAAAAACCACAACAACAATCAATCTTGGTGCTTCCCTTGCCGAGATGGGTCGCCGCGTTCTGCTCGTGGATTTTGATCCTCAAGGTGGTCTCTCACTAGGTCTGGGTGTTAACGCCCACTCACTTCCGTTAGAACAAACTGTTTACTACGCCCTCATGACTCCAACAGCAAATGTTGATTCAATCGTTTTGAAATCTGCAGTGCCAGGCCTTGATTTCTTGCCTGCAAACCGCGATCTTGGAACAGCTGAAACAACACTCGGAGCTGAAATTGGTGGCCAGCAATATCTCAAGCGCGCTTTAGGTTCACTTCGTGATTACTACGATGTTATTTTGATTGACTGCCAGCCAACTATGGGTCAGTTAACAATCAACGCTCTTGTTGCAGCTGATGAAGTAATTGTTCCATTGCAATGTGAATACTTTGCACTCCATGGATTTATTGAACTCAAAGGCAACTTGGATAAGGTTAAAAGCTTCCTAAATCCAAATCTTCGTCTCATTGGAATTTTGGCAACGATGTATGACAAGAAGACTTCTCATAATCGCCAAGTTCTAGAGCGCATTCTTGAGCAGTTCCCACAAGATGTATTTGAAACAATCATTGCAAAGACAATTCGTTTCCCTGAAACAACTGTTGTTGGTGAACCAATTACTACGTATGCAACTAGCTCAGGTGGCGCAGCTTCATATCGCCGTCTAGCAAGAGAACTTATTGCCCGAGGAGGCGCACGATGACACGCAGAGCAAATCTTCCAGGTGCCGATGAACTATTTCGCTCAACTACCCCAGCACTCAGTGCAGTTCCTGCGCAAAGTGAAACACCAGCACCACTAGTTCCACCTGCCATTGCAACGCCTAAAGCACCATCTAGCAAAAAGGGTGTGCGCACTATTGCACGTCGTCGTGTGACAACTGTTGATCGCTCCCCATCTGGCCGTGAGCGCCATGATGAGAAGATCACTGTTTATCTTTCACCAGATGAGCTCTTTGAATTAGATCAAGCACGTTTGCAACTTCGTGGTGATCTTGGACTTGCTGTTGATCGTGGTCGCATTGTTCGCGAGTCAATTGCAGTAATCATTGCAGACCTTGAAGCTAAAGGTGATCAAAGTATTCTTGCTCGCCGTTTACGCGGACTCTAAGAACAACTAACCGCGTGCGCGTGGATGAGCCAGTGAATAACTCTCTCTGACTTTATCGATAGTTATAAGCGTATATATCTGCGTTGTTGTTACTGATGCATGTCCCAAGAGTTCTTGAACCACGCGAATATCAGCACCACCATCTAGCAAGTGCGTTGCATACGAATGTCTAAAAACATGGGGTGAAACATGGGCCTCTATCCCAGCATCTTTTGCCGCTCTAATCACCATGTTCCAGGCTGATTGTCGAGTTAAGCGCGCTCCCCTGGAGTTAAGAAAAAGCGCGGTATTAGTTTTTGAGTTCTTTGCTGCAAGCATGGGGCGAATGCGCACAAGGTAATCAGTGATTGCCTTCGTTGCAAATGAACCTAGTGGAACGATGCGCTCTTTAGAGCCCTTACCTCGCAACTTCAACGTTGTAATCTCACCATCACCACTTTGCGCACTTGCGATGTCAGCAATGTTTATTCCAACAAGTTCAGACACACGGGCCCCACTGCTATAGAGCAGTTCAATCATTGCTTGGTCGCGAAGAGTGATTGGTTCACTCTCTCTATAGGCGGCATTAATCAACGACATAATCTGATCGATTGTTAACGCCTTTGGCAAGCGTCGCTTCGATTGACTTGGCGCCATTTCAAAAGTTGGATTAGCTATCCCAAATTCACTCATTGCATGTTTGAAAAAGGAACGAAGTGTTGAATTGATTCGGCTAATGCTGGCAGGTGAAGCTTGAGCAGTTTTAAGTGAAACTTCAAAATCAGAAATGGTTTGTGGATCTACATCACCTAAGGCTCTGCCGTTAAGAAAGCTTTCAAACTTAATTAGATCGCGGCGATAAGCGGCGATTGTGTGCACAGACAAACCACGTTCAATAGTTAAATGATTGAGAAACGAAGTAGAAACTAAATCAAAGTTCAACGCTTGCATATCCATGCGCTTTGGCTACGGCTTGATAGTAGATCTGCCCATTATGAACGTTAAGTCCCTTAGCTAAGTTGGAATCCTCTTTGCATGCTTTTTCCCAACCAAGATTTGCAATAGCTAATGCATACGGCAATGTGGCGTTTGTGAGCGCATAAGTGCTCGCAACTGGAACTGCCCCCGGCATATTTGCAACACAGTAGAAAATTGAATTGTGAACTTGATATGTGGGTTCGGCATGCGTTGTTGCACGAGAATCCTCAAAACATCCACCTTGATCAATAGCGATATCAACTAGAACTGATCCCGCTTTCATCTTCGCAACTAAGGCATTAGAAACTAGCTTTGGTGCCATAGCTCCGTGGACCAGTACCGCACCGATTACTAAATCCGCCTGCTTCACTTCGCGCTCTATTGCATGCTTTGAAGCGGTCAACGTCTTGATGCGACCTCCATAGATGGTGTCGATGTATTGCAGGCGCGAAACAGAGCGATCAATAATGGTTACATCTGCACCCATCCCAACGGCAATCACTGCAGCGTTTAACCCTGCAACACCGCCGCCAATAACAACTACTTTGCCTGGGGCAACTCCTGGTACTCCCCCTAGTAATACACCGCGACCACCATGGGGACGTTGCAGCGCAGTTGCGCCCACTTGTGTTGCAAGTCGTCCAGCAACTTCACTCATAGGAGCTAGCAATGGAAGTTGGCCGTTAACTTCAACGGTCTCATATGCAATGGCAGTTGTCTTACTTGAAACTAAGGCATCTGTGCAGATTTTGGATGCTGCAAGATGTAGATAAGTAAAAAGGGTTTGATCTTTGCGAAGAAGTGAATACTCACTCTCAATTGGCTCTTTAACTTTAAGGAGTAAATCTGCTTTTTCCCAGACCTCACGGGCCGTGGCAAGAATCTTTGCGCCAACTGCAACAAAATCTTGATCAGTGATTGCAGAACCAAGTCCCGCGCCGGCTTCAATAACTACTTGATGGCCTGCTGCAACAAACTCTGAAACTCCTTCGGGTGTAATAGCTACTCGTGATTCGTGGACCTTAATTTCTTTAGGTACTCCAACGATCATTTACTTACCTTTCGCTGCTACCGCCGCTTTGATCAATCCAACGAAGAGTGGGTGTGGCTTTGTTGGACGTGAACGTAGCTCTGGGTGAGCCTGTGTTCCTACGTAGTAAGGATGCACCTCTTGAGGCAGTTCCACAAACTCCACCAAGTCACGCTCGACAAACATGCCTGAGAAAACTAATCCAGCCTTTGATATTTGATCACGATAGAGATTGTTAACTTCATAGCGATGACGATGGCGCTCAGATATTTCAAGTGAACCGTAGGTATCTGCAACAACTGATCCCTTGAGAAGATCTGATTTATAGAGACCTAAACGCATGGTGCCACCCATGTCGCCTTCTCCTGCAACAACATGCTTTTGATCATCCATCGTTGCAATCACTGGTGTTCCAGAATCAGAGAACTCAGCAGAGAT
>JBDLTD010000022.1:0-14645 GCA_039799185.1 Actinomycetota bacterium
GGAGGATGACGTTGATTGGTCTGATGTTTCACCATCAGGTTCAGTGAAGTTCTTAACTCGTGCTTGGCGTTTATCTGGAGACATCACAAGTGCTCCAGGAGTAGATTTTTCAAAGGGAGATGTTTCACTTCGTAAGGCAACACATAAAGCTCTAAATGATGCAGGATTTGCAGTTGAGTCATTCCGATTCAACGTTGCAGTGGCCCGTGTCATGGAGCTAGTAAATGCAACGCGTAAGGCGATTGATTCTGGTTGCGGGCCGGCAGATCCTGCAGCTCGTGAGGCTGTTGAAGCCATTGCAATCATGATCTCTCTGGTTGCACCATTTACGGCCGAAGAAATGTGGGAGCGTTTAGGACACAAGCCTGCTGTGGCACTTGCGGGCTGGCCAGCGGTAGATCCAAAACTTCTTGTGGCAGATTCAGTGGAAGCCGTTATTCAAATTAATGGCAAGATTAAAGAGCGTATTGATGTCTCACCAACGATTACCGATGCAGAACTTGAGGCGTTAGCCCTTGCACATCCAACAATTGTTGCTGAACTGGGCACAAACGCACCGAAAAAGGTCATTGCGCGCGCGCCAAAACTAGTTAATATCGTCGCTTAATGCTCGCGCGAGTAGTTCCACAATATGAAAGGCCCTGTCAATGAAGACAATTCTAGATGCCATCGGTAATACGCCTTTAATTAATATTGAAGGCATTTGGGTCAAGATGGAGTATTTGAATCCATCTGGTTCTATTAAAGCGCGAATGGCTAAATACATGATTGAACGTGCGGAAGAAGAAGGCTTGTTACAGCCTGGTGACACAATTGTTGAAGCAAGTAGCGGTAACACTGGAAATGCAATGAGCATGGTTGCTGCGGTTAAGGGTTACAAGATGTTAGTAATCATGCCCGATGGAATGAGTCCAGAGCGCACGGCAATATCTGAAGCATTTGGCGCAGAAGTTCACACCATGGGAGATTTCCATGTTAATGACGCGCTAGAAGAAGCACGTCGGCGCGGAGCAATGCCAGGTTTTTTTGCACCACAACAATTTGATAATGAATGGAACGTGGAAGAGAACCGTCAATGGCTAGGTCAAGAGATTTTGCAACAAATGCCAGTTCTACCAGATCTACTCATTAGTGGAGTTGGAACAGGTGGAACAGTTATTGGTGTGGGACAAGCCTTCAAAGCTGCGAACCCCAACTGCAAAGTTATTGCTCTAGAGCCATCTGAATCCTGCACAATTTTGTGTGGAGAAGTCTCAAAGCATTTAATTGAAGGAATTGCCGATGGTTTTATTCCAGGCATTGTTACCCGCCACCACCATGAATTAGATGGAGTTATTGATGTGGGCTCAGAGGAGTCAATTGAAGAGATGCGCCGTTTGGCAAGAGTGCATGGCATTTTCGTAGGCCCATCTTCAGGAGCACACATGATTGCAGCAAAGAGATTGAAGGAGCAGTACGGTGTTGAAAACGTCGTTACTTTCTTCTGTGATGAGGGCGAGAAGTACATCAACGACTACTGGCTTAAGAAGTAAATATCCACACCCGTTAACCCAATGTGAGCCTGTTTTGTCACTGACCTGAACTATGGGGGCATGGAATATTTCTCACAGATCTTTGAAAAGCTAGCTACTTGGTGGTTTGATCTCAATTTCACACCCATTCAAAAACGTGCGTTACTAGTTATTTCGGCACTCGTCGTTGTTATCTCTGTATTCATTGTCATTAGAGGAAATACCGGTGAAATAACACCACCCCCTGTGGTTGTTGAGCAAGTGCAGGCACCGCAGATATTTGTAGATGTAACAGGGGCAGTAAATACTCCCGGTGTTTACACGCTTACTGCGAGCTCCCGTGTAATCGATGCAATCAAAGCAGCTGGGGGATCAGCTGCTGGAGCCGACCTGAGCACAATTAATTTGGCAAGAGTTTTAGCTGATGGTGAACAGATCTATGTCGATGCAGCTATTACAAATAGCAAAGGTGTTCGAGTCAGCACATCAAAACGCAGTGGTCCAATTAATATCAATCGTGCAACGGTCGGTGATTTTGATTCACTTGATGGAATTGGGCCAGTGATTGCAAATCGCATTATTGCCTATAGGAAAACTCATGGTCCTTTCATAACAATAGAAGATCTCCAAAAAGTCAGTGGAATCGGTGCGGCAAAATTTTCACAAATCAAAAGCAAAATCCGCGTTTAATTGACTATCGGGCAGTTGCCCTTGGCGGTGCAATTTGGGCAGGTGCGTTGTTTCAAAGTGCGACTGCGCCATGGCGAATCTCGCTCGCTACATTAGTTTTGGCTGTACTTTCCTTTATTAGTAGAAAAGTCAGATTCAGCGTAATCATCTGCGCACTTCTTCTAGGTTCCACGGTGATGTCTATCCGTCAGGCATCTTTGGCGCATAGCCAGATAACTAGATTCTTTATGCAGAGCGCAACCATTACAGCAGAAGTTGTTACAGATCCTAGTAAAACTAGTACTGGCAACTATTCATTCATTGCGCGTGCTGTGTTGGTAAACAACAGCTCAATTCATTACAAGCTACGCGTTCCTATACGTGTCATGACCTCAAATCAAAGCGTCACCACACTCTTACCTGGACAAAGATTTAGCGCCCAGGGGCGAATAGTTGCCAGCAAGGAAGCCCGAGTAGCGGCGTTAGTTGTAATAAAAGATGACATCGTCATTCAAACGCAGCCCTCGCGTTGGGCTAGCGCACTAGGTGCGATTCGTTTAGGCCTTCGATCTTTATCCGGTGATGGTAATGCTGGGGCTCTCATACCTGGAATGGTGCTGGGCGATACATCCAAGCAAAGCGCTGAGTTTAAGAACTCTATGAAGCGCTCTGGTTTAACTCACTTAGTTGCAGTCAGTGGTGCCAACTTTGCCCTCGTTTCGGCCTTTGTCTTATGGATGATGCAGTTTCTATTTGCAAGAATGAAATTCCGTCTTTCGGCAACAGCCATATCCCTCATCGCTTTTATTGCATTGGTACGACCATCCCCATCAGTGCTGCGTGCAGCAGCAATGGCTGCAGTTCTACTTGTTGCGCAAGGCACCAAGCGGGGACGAGATTCACTTCCAGCACTTGGCTTTGCCATGGCCGCCGTTGTCATCGTTGATCCCTGGCAGGCGCGTGATGCTGGATTTGCACTCTCAGTATTAGCAACTGCAGGCCTACTTCTTTTTGCACCTGTGCTCATTGAAAAGCTTTCAACACATATGCCAGACAAACTTGCACAAGCGCTAGCTCCACCGATTGCTGCAATAGTTTTCTGCTCACCCATTATCGTTGCACTCTCTGGATATTTAGCTCCCATGAGTGTTATTGCAAATCTATTAGCAGCACCCTTTGTCGCCCCCATCACGATTGTGGGCTTTATTGCTGCGCTATTTTCACCTCTCGTGCCGCTTCTTTCTACAGTTTTGATTTGGTTCATTCGCTTTCCAGCAGGGGCAATTGCACTTATTGCACATTGGGCATCATCCTTTCCAGTCCTAACTTTGCGAACAGGAAAAATTGGCTTCCTCGTAGTTGCCGGCTTCACACTGGGTTCATGGCTATTTAAGAAGTGGTTCAAACACATTCTTGTCTTTACCCTAATTATTCTGATTTCCATTACATGGTTGCAACGTTGGCCAGGTGGGGATTGGCAGGTGGCAAACTGCGATATCGGTCAAGGTGATTCGATGGTAATTAATTTAGGCAACCATCAGGGGATTGTTATAGATGTTGGACCTGATGCTGTCGCAGAAGATCGTTGCTTGAAGGCACTTGGAATAAATGAGATTCCGCTGTTAATTCTTTCGCACTTTCATGCAGATCACGTTGCCGGATTACCTGGAGCAATAAAGAACCGTGCTGTTGGACAAGTCTGGGTCAGTGTTAACGCTGCGCCTCTTGTTGAAAGCGCGATGGCTCAATCGGCATTAAGTGGTGTTGAGATGATTAAGGCGGTGTGGCCCACCTTGAGTGCAACTAGTTTTGAAGAAATGCCAGGGGAGGGTTCACAAATAAATAACTCCAGTATTGCCACATTGATAACAAGTGATGCATTTTCAATCTTTGCAGGTGGTGATCTAGAACCACCAGTTCAGCAAATTCTGGTCAAAGATGTTTTCCCCGTTGACATATACAAGGTCTGTCATCACGGTTCTAGATACCAAGATTTAGCTTTCATGAGCGCTTTGCACCCACGAATTTCAATCATCTCGGTGGGGGCAGGCAACACGTATGGCCACCCAGCGGTGCAAACTCTGGACGCGCTGGCTAGACTCGGCTCACAGGTTGTGCGTACAGATATAGATGGCGCTATTGCAGTTCAAGTGCGAAATCATCAATTCACAGTGCGCAGAGCCAAAGGTCGATTTAATCTCATTAGATGGGGGTAGATGCATTATGAATTCCTTCTACCTTATTCTGGGATCAGAGGCTGCGCTTGCAGACAGAGCATTAACCAAGCTCACCGCCCAACTTAAAGATGAGAAATGTGAAATTACTACTCTCTTTGCAGCAGATCTTCTAGTTGGCGACATTGCGGACTCTCTTGCTCCTTCATTGTTTTCAGAGCGCCGTGGATTAATCATTCGTGATTTACAGGATTTGCCAGAAGATTCTAAAGAAGAAGTCACTCGTTACTTAGATTCCCCAGATTCTTCGACCACAGTTGTCTTTGTGCACAAAGGTGGCGTTAAGGGTAAAGCGCTACTAGATGCAATTAAGAAAGTTAAGCCAGAGATAATTGCATGTGAGCCCATTAAGAAAGAAGCAGAGAAAGAAGAGTTTGTTCGCCACCTCTTTCTTGATTTACAACGTAAGGCAACCCCTGGAGCAATCACTGCTTTAGTCGCAGCGTTGGGAAATGATTTGCGAGAGCTTCAATCAGCAATTGGACAGATCGCAGCAGATGCACCAGCTGGAACCATTGATGAAGTCATGATTGATAAGTTTCATCAAGGCAGAGTTGAAACAACTGGATTTGATGTTGCCGATGCAACGCTTGAAGGTAATTTGCCTGCAGCCTTGATTGCTCTTCGTAGTGCACTAGAAACTGGAACTGATCCAGTAATGATTACAAGTGCTATTGCTTCATCACTTCGCTCACTTGCTAAAGTTTCAGGTGCAAATCGCGGCGTGAAATCTTTTGAATTAGCTGGGCAATTAGGTATGGCTCCATGGCAAATTGATAAGGCCCGCAGACAGTTAAATCGATGGACACCAGCTCAAATTGCTGATGCCGTTGGGGCCATCGCCCTGGCAGATGCCCAAGTAAAAGGTGCGGCTAGTGATCCGATTTACGCCCTAGAAAAGGCCTTGACCCGTATCGCCCAAAAGGGCTAGATATCGCAATTTGACCCTGGCCTAGAGGTTCCGTACCCTTAGCGTCTGCCCGAAGGAACCTTTGGTTCCTGCCATGGGCTAAAAATGAACTGGAGTTACACGTGTACGCAATCGTTAAAGCTGGCGGCCATCAGGAAAAAGTGGCAGTTGGAGACACAGTCACCGTCGATCGTATCGATGCTGCTGTTGGCGCAACTGTTTCATTTCCTGCAGTGCTCGTAGTAGATGGTGCATCTGTTACTTCAGATCCAAAGATTCTCTCTGGCGTTAAGGTTACAGGCGAAGTTCTTGAAGAGACTAAGGGACCAAAGATCGATATTTTGCGTTACAAGAACAAGACAGGTCACCGTCGTCGTCAGGGATTCCGCGCTAAGCAGACTCTCGTAAAAATTACCGCCATCAACGGCGCGAAGTAAGGGATAAATAAATGGCAAGTAAGAAGGGTGTCTCCTCGACACGAAACGGTCGCGATTCAAATGCGCAGTACCTCGGTATTAAGCGCTTTGGCGGACAAGAAGTAAATGCAGGCGAAATCCTAGTTCGCCAGCGCGGAACACATTTTCACCCAGGCAAGAACGTTGGACGCGGTAAAGACGACACACTGTTTGCATTAGCAGCTGGTGCAGTTGAATACGGTCGCGCTCGCGGACGTCGCGTAGTGAATGTTGTGGTTCCGGTAGCTCTATAAAAGGTTTCTCTAAAAAGGGCGAGCCGTAATCACACGGCTCGCTTTTTTATTTTCTACAGCGAAGGGAGTTAAAGACATGACAACATTTGTTGATCGTGTGACTCTCTACGCATCTGCCGGAAAAGGTGGAGATGGCTGCGTTTCTGTTAAGCGCGAAAAATTTAAGCCACTGGGCGGACCAGATGGCGGTAACGGTGGACGCGGTGGCGATGTAATTCTGGTTGTTGATCCAAGCGTCACAACCCTGCTCGACTTTCATCATTCACCACACCGCAAAGCAACCTCAGGTCATCAAGGTTATGGCGATCGCAAAGATGGACATCAAGGTGATGATTTAATCCTGGGTGTTCCAAATGGAACAGTTATCTTTGATGCAGCCGGTGAACAGATCGCTGATCTTGTTGGAACTGGAACAACTTTTATTGCAGCCCAAGGTGGTTTTGGTGGCCTTGGAAACATGGCTTTGTCTTCATCAAAGCGCCGTGCACCAGGTTTTGCTTTACTAGGTGAACCAGGTGAAGAGCGCACACTTTTCCTTGAACTTAAATCTGTTGCAGACATCGCGCTCGTTGGTTATCCAAGTGCTGGAAAGTCATCTCTTATTGCAGCTATTTCTGCAGCTCGTCCAAAGATTGCTGATTATCCATTCACAACTCTTGCACCAAATTTAGGTGTTGTTCAAGCAGGTGAAACACGTTTTACCGTTGCCGATGTTCCAGGATTGATTCCAGGTGCAAGCCAAGGAAAAGGTTTAGGCCTTGAATTTCTACGCCATGTTGAGCGCTGTGTTGCACTCGTGCATGTATTGGACTGTGGAACTCTGGAAACAGATCGCAATCCAGTGCAAGACCTTGAGATTATCGAAAATGAATTAGCGATTTATGGTGGCCTAGAAGATCGAGTGCGAATCATCGCGCTCAATAAAACCGACATCCCTGATGGAAAAGCCATGGCAGATATGGTTGAAGACGAATTGCGCGAGCGTGGCTATGAGGTCTATCAAGTCTCTGCTGCATCACGTGCAGGGTTACAAGAATTAACTTATGCAATGGCTCGTTTGATTCAAAAGGATCGCGCAGCTGCAGCAGCAATTGAAGTTCGCACACGCATTATTTTGCGTCCAGTTGCCGTCGATGACTCTGGCTTTGAAGTTAAAGCTAATGCCGATGGTTCATTTAATGTTCGCGGCAAAAAGGTTGAGCGCTGGGTGCGCCAAACTAACTTTAAGAACGCAGAAGCAATTGGTTACTTAGCTGATCGCTTAGCCCAATTAGGTGTTGAAAAAGATCTCTTTAAAAAGGGCGCTGTCGCAGGAAGTGAAGTTCGTATTGGCGATGGCCTCACACAAGTTGTATTTGATTGGGAGCCAACAATTGAAGCTGGAGCAGAGCAGCTTGCTGGTCACTTGCATCGCCGTGGTGAGGATTCACGTCTTGAATCAACATGGCAGCAAACCGAGCGTGTTGATGATGTTCTTAGCGATGACGAGATTGCAAAGCAGTGGGAATACAACATCGAAGACCCTCATTCACCTAAGATTTCAGTTGTTGAAGCGAATGAATCAGAGGATGGAGATGACAAGTGAGCCGAGCGCAGATTACTTCTGCAAAGCGAATCGTCATCAAGATTGGCTCATCCTCTCTCACCGGTAAAGCCGGTTCTGCACTAGATGCTGATGCGGTCAATAAACTTGTTGATCTTGTTGCTGCATGTAAGGCGCGCGGATCTGAAGTAGTCGTTGTTTCCTCAGGAGCTATCGCTGCTGGACTTGCTCCATTGGGCTTAACTTCACGTCCAAAGGATTTAGCAACGCAGCAAGCGGCAGCATCGGTTGGCCAAGGCCTTCTGATTGCCCAATACACCCAAAGCTTTAATCGCCATTCAATTACGGCATCTCAAGTTTTGTTAACAACTGAAGATGTTGTGCGCCGCTCTCATTACCAAAATGCCCAGCGCACTCTTTATCGCTTGCTGCAACTAGGAGTCGTTCCAATCATTAATGAAAATGACACAGTTGGCACTGGTGAAATTCGCTTTGGCGATAATGATCGACTTGCTGCATTAGTAGCTCTTTTGATTAGTGCAGATCTTTTGGTTTTGGTCTCTGATATTGATGCTCTCTATGACGCTCCACCAACACAGGCTGGAGCCAAGCGCATTTACGAAGTAGCAAATGTTACAGATATCGAAAATGAGACTCTGGGCGGTGCAGGATCTTCCGGAGTTGGCAGCGGGGGAATGGTTACTAAGGTTGAAGCTGCGCGCATTGCAACCTCTGCCGGAATCCCAATGCTGCTGACATCTCTAGAAGATGCTGATAAAACTTTGGCTGGTCAAGATTTTGGTACTCACTTTCATGCTCATGCAAGCAAGACAACATCACGCCTTTTGTGGTTGGCGCATGCAACTAAGCCACATGGCAAGTTAGTTTTAGATGCAGGTGCAGTTAAGGCAATTTTGGAACGTGGTGTTTCATTACTTCCAGCCGGTGTGACTGCAGTTGAAGGTGAATTTATTGCAGGAGATGCAATCGAATTAGTAGGACCAGATGGTGTTGTTATTGCACGCGGCTTAGTCGCCTTTGATTCAGAGGATCTACCAAAGATGCTGGGCCGTTCCACAAAAGAACTCGCTGCAGAAATGGGCGCAGAGTATGAGCGCGAACTAGTCCACCGAGATGATTTGGTGTTGATTTAAATGAGCCAACAACTTGTAAATCAAATGGCAGATACTGCACGCGCGGCTGCACGCACATTAAGTATTGCAACTGGCGCCGAACGCAGCGCTGCCCTAAATACAATTGCAGATGCAATTGTTGCAAGAAGCGCTGAAATTATTGCCGCAAATGAAGAAGATATGGTGCGTGCTCGTGCAGCACAGATTAACTCCTCTTTACTTGATCGATTGCTACTTACTCCGCAAAGAGTAGAAGGAATCGCTAGTGGAGCACGCCAAGTAAGTAAGTTGCCTGATCCACTTGGAATTACATTGCGTCATTCGACTTTGCCTAATGGAATCGACCTGAAGCAAGTTACTGTGCCATTCGGTGTAATTGGAATGGTTTATGAGGCTCGTCCCAATGTGACAGTTGATGCTGCAGTCATTTTGTTGATGTCAGGCAATGCCGCGCTATTGCGTGGGTCTTCAAGTGCTGCTGCAAGTAATCAAATTCTTGTAACCGTCATGCGTGATGCACTCAAGACGACAAAGATTTCACCAGATGTAATCCAACTTGTGCCATCCGATGATCGTGAGACAGTTAAAGCTCTACTAAATGCAAGAGGCAAAGTGGATCTTGTAATTCCACGGGGGAGTGCATCTCTTATTCGCATGGTTGTAGATGAATCCACGGTTCCAACAATCGAAACTGGTGCAGGAGTGTGCCATGTGTATATCGATGAATTTGCAGACTTGGCTAAGGCACTTCCAATCATTATCAACTCTAAAGTTCAGCGTCCTAGCGTCTGTAATGCAGCTGAAACCGTTTTGATTCATAAAGCAATTGCAAAAGATTTTGTTCCAGTTGTATTAAAAGCACTACATGATGCTGGAGTAATTCTGCATGGAGATGCGCGCACACTTGAGGTAGCTGGATCAATTCCAATTACATTGGCTACTGAAGAAAATTTCTGCACGGAGTATGGAACTTTAGAGATGAACGTAGCTATCGTTGATTCTGTTGACGATGCAAGCGCTCACATAGCCAAGTACGGAACTAAGCACACTGAAGCGATTCTTACTGAAAACAAAGCCAATGCCGATCGATTTATTGCGCTGAGTGATTGCGCAGCGGTGATGGTCAATACTTCAACGCGATTCACCGATGGCGAGCAAATGGGATTTGGTGCTGAAATTGGAATTTCAAATCAAAAACTCCATGCCCGTGGGCCTATGGGTCTTGAAGCTATGACAACCACTACCTGGATCGTTACAGGAGACGGGCAAATTCGCAGTTAAGTGCGAAGTTAATTAGACTCACACCCATGACCAGCCTTTCCCGTGATGATGTAGCAAAGCTTGCTGGCCTTGCTCGCATTGAAATGAGCGATGAAGAGTTAGTTGCACTCTCTAATGAGTTCACTGTCATCTTGGATGCAGTGGCTCGCGTGCAGGAAGTTGCTAGCGCTGATGTTCCTGCTACGTCACACCCATTGCCACTTCGTAACGTTTTTCGTCCCGATGTAGTGATTCCATCACTTACACCAGCTGATGCACTCTCTGGTGCACCTGCCCAAGAAGAGCAACGTTTCCGCGTTCCTCAGATTTTGGGTGAAGAATGATTCGTAACTCTGCATCAGAGATGGCTAGCAAATTAGCTAGTGGGGAAATTACTTCGGTTGCACTGACACAGGCACACCTAGATCAAATTTCAGCAGTTGATAAAGATGTTCATGCTTTCTTACACGTTGACACCGAGGGTGCTCTTGCTCAAGCTGCAGCAGTTGATGCAAAGCGCAAAAGTGGAGAGAAACTCTCACCTTTAGCTGGGGTACCACTTGCACTCAAAGATGTGATGACACAAAAGGGAATTCCAACAACATGTGGCTCCAAGATTCTTGAAGGCTGGCGCCCACCATATGACTCAACTGTTGTTGTTAACTTAAAGAAAAATGACATTGTTATTCTAGGTAAGACAAATATGGATGAATTTGCAATGGGTTCTTCTACAGAAAACTCTGCATATGGTCCAACGCACAATCCATGGGATCTAACACGTATTCCTGGTGGTTCTGGTGGCGGATCAGCTGCAGCATTGGCCGCATTTGAAGCACCACTTGCAATTGGAACTGATACAGGTGGATCTATTCGCCAACCTGCAGCCGTTACTGGAACTGTGGGAGTGAAGCCAACATATGGCGGCGTATCTAGATATGGCCTCGTTGCATTCTCTTCATCTCTTGATCAAGCAGGCCCATGTGCTCGTACAGTTTTAGATGCTGCGCTATTGCATGAAGCAATCGCAGGTCATGACCCTAAAGATTCAACTTCTATTAACGCTCCAGTTCCTGCAGTAGTTGCTGCAGCTAAGTCAGGCAACGTTAAGGGAATGAAGATTGGTGTTGTTAAAGAGCTCAATGGCGATGGCTACCAAAAGGGTGTGCGCACTCGTTTTGAAGAATCTCTTGAATTACTTGCAGCTGCTGGTGCTGAAATCGTTGAAGTATCTGCACCTAACTTTGAATATGCCCTTGCTGCGTATTACTTAATCGCACCATCTGAGTGTTCTTCAAACTTAGCTCGCTTTGATGCAATGCGTTACGGCCTTCGCGTGGGCGATAACGATGGAGCATCTGCTGAATCAGTCATGAATTTAACTCGTGAAGTTGGCTTTGGCCGCGAAGTAAAGCGCCGCATCATCCTTGGAACATATGCTCTTTCATCTGGTTACTACGATGCTTACTACGGCAGTGCTCAGAAAGTTCGCACACTTATCACTCAAGATTTCAACAAAGCATTTGAAAAGGCTGATGTTTTGGTTTCACCAACATGCCCAACAACAGCTTTTAAAATCGGCGAGAAGGCTGATGATCCTCTAGCTATGTATCTCAATGACATTGCAACAATTCCTGTGAACATGGCAGGTATCGGTGGTATGTCATTGCCTTCAGGCGTTGCAGACGAAGATGGCCTACCAGTTGGATTCCAGATTATGTCACCGGTGATGAAAGATGATCGAATGTATTCAGTTGGTGCAGCCCTTGAAGCAGCTTTGCTTTCTAAGTGGGGCGCTCCATTGCTCTCAACAATTCCAGCGTTAGCAGGTAGCAAATGAGCCTGACATATGATGATGTTGTAGCAAAGTACGAGCCAGTACTGGGTCTTGAAGTTCACGTTGAACTTAATACAAACTCAAAGATGTTTTGTGGCTGTTCTACTATTTTCGGTGCAGAGCCAAATACACAAACCTGCCCAGTGTGTTTAGCCCTGCCAGGTGCGCTACCAACTGTTAATGAGAAGGCGATTGAGTCAACAATTAAAATCGGACTGGCTCTGAACTGCTCTATCGCACCTTTTAGCCGCTTTGCTCGTAAGAACTATTTCTATCCAGATATGCCAAAGAACTTCCAAATTTCACAGTATGACGAGCCAATCTGCGTCAACGGCTATGTTGATGTTGAGATCGAAACTGATGAGGGTCCTAAGGTTTTTCGCATCGAAGTAGAGCGCGTGCACATGGAAGAAGACACTGGAAAGTCTCTACACGTGGGTGGAGCAACTGGGCGTATTCATGGCGCAGAGTATTCACTTCTTGATTACAACCGTGCAGGAATTCCATTGGTTGAAATTGTCACCAAGATTGTTCCTGGCACAGGAAAGTATGCACCTGAGGTCGCAAAGGCATACGTTGCAGAGTTGCGCGATATCTTGCGCTCACTTGGTGTCAGTGATGTGAAGATGGAGCAGGGATCACTTCGCTGCGATGCAAACGTCTCATTGCGCTTGATTGGCTCTGATGTTCTTGGAACTCGCTCAGAGACTAAGAACGTTAACTCTCTTCGCTCTGTTGAGCGCGCGATTCGCGGTGAAATGATTCGCCATGCCGAACGTTTAAATAATGGCGAACGAGTCGTACAAGAGACTCGTCACTTCCAAGAAGACACAGGTTTAACTCGCTCTGGCCGTTCAAAGGAACAGGCAGAGGATTACCGTTATTTCCCAGAACCAGATTTAGTTCCAGTAGCACCTGATGCCGCTTGGATTGAGCAATTACGTGCAGCTTTGCCAGAGCGACCATCTATTCACCGCAAGCGTTTGCAAGAACAGTGGGCAGTTCCAGATAAGGAAATGTCAGCAATGATTAATGCTGACGTGCTCGATGTTGTTGAAGCAACTGTTGCACTGGGCGCAGACCCAACTAAAGCACGTGGTTGGTGGTTAGGTGAGATTTCTCGAATCGCTAATGAAAAAGATGTAGCAATTAAGGATTTGCCTATTGCAGCATCAGATGTGGCTGAGATTGTTGCACTTGTTAATACTGGGGATCTAACAGATAAGTTAGCTCGACAAGTTGTGGAAGGCGTTATTGCTGGTGAAGGAAAGCCTGCGGCAGTTATTGCTGCCCGTGGAATTAAAGTAGTAAATGATGACTCAGCTTTGATGGCTGCAATCGAGCGTGCATGTGCTGGACAACCAGAGACTGCACAAAAGGTTCGAGATGGTCACTTACCAGCAGCCGGTGCTTTGATTGGAATGGTTATGAAAGATACAAAGGGCCAAGCCGATGCAGCTAAAGTTCGCTCACTTTTGTTAGCTCACCTTGGACAATCAGAAGGCTAGACTAAGCACATGCCCAACATGAAGCCGCGCTCTGGAGTAGTAACTGATGGATTAGAGCGCGCCCCTGCACGTGGAATGTTACGTGCAGTTGGAATGGGTGATGAAGACTGGGTTAAACCGCAAATTGGTATTGCTTCTTCTTGGAATGAAATTACTCCATGTAATTTATCTTTAGATCGTCTAGCTAAAGCTTCAAAGCAAGGCGTCCTAGATGCAGGCGGATTTCCAATGCAATTTGGAACCATCTCTGTCTCTGATGGAATTTCAATGGGCCATGAAGGAATGCACTTTTCTTTAGTTTCACGTGAAGTTATTGCAGACTCGGTTGAAGCTGTTATGCAAGCAGAGCGCTTAGATGGAATGGTTACTTTCGCTGGTTGCGATAAATCTCTACCAGGAATGATGATGGCAGCAGCTCGCATAGATGTTGCAAGCGTTTTTGTTTATGCAGGTTCAACACTGCCAGGCCAAGTTGATGGCAAGGATGTAACAATCATTGACGCCTTTGAGGCTGTTGGAGCTTGCGCTCGTGGATTAATTACCCAAGAGCGCGTGGATCAAATTGAACGTGCAATCTGTCCGGGTGAAGGTGCTTGTGGCGGTATGTATACAGCAAACACGATGGCAAGTATTGGTGAAGCAATTGGTCTTTCACTTCCTGGATCAGCTGCGCCTCCAGCAGTTGATCGCCGTCGCGACACTTATGCAATTGCATCAGGTGCTGCAGTGGTTGAACTTATTCGCCAGGGAATAACTACTCGCGATATTTTGACAAAGCAAGCCTTCGAAAACGCAATCACAATTTTGATGGCTTTAGGTGGTTCTACTAACGCAGTTCTGCACTTGCTAGCTATTGCCTATGAAGCAGAAGTAAATCTTGAACTTAACGACTTCCATCGCATCGGTTCAAAGGTTCCTTTGCTAGGAGATCTAAAGCCTTTCGGCCGCTTTGTTATGAGTGATGTCGATAAAGTTGGTGGTATCCCAGTTGTATTAAAGGGATTACTCGATGCTGGTTTGCTTCACGGTGATGTTCTAACTGTCACAGGCAAAACAATGGCTGAGAATTTAAAAGATATTGCGCCTCCAGATCCAGATGGACAGATTTTGCGTGCGGTGTCATCTCCAATTTCTACAGATATTGGAATTACTATCTTGGGCGGAACTCTTGCCACTGATGGTGCGGTATGTAAAACAGCAGGTATTGGAATTGAAAAATTTGAAGGACCTGCCAGAGTGTTTGAACGTGAGCAAGCTGCAATGGAAGCACTTGAAAACGGAACGATTCAGGCAGGTGATGTAGTTGTAATTCGCTACGAAGGACCTAAGGGTGG
>JBDLTD010000023.1:0-10708 GCA_039799185.1 Actinomycetota bacterium
AGGAAGTTGCTAAGAAGACAGATGATGTCGCTGGCGACGGAACAACTACAGCAACTGTGCTCGCACAAGCACTTGTTCGCGAAGGTCTACGTAACGTTGCTGCGGGATCAAACCCAATGGCACTTAAGCGCGGTATCGAAAAGGCAGTAGCAGCAATCGTTACAGAGCTCGGTTCAATGGCTAAAAACGTTGAAACAAAAGAGCAGATTGCAGCAACAGCATCTATCTCTGCAGCAGATGTCACAATCGGCGAAATGATCGCCGAAGCCATGGACAAGGTTGGCAAAGAAGGCGTAATCACTGTTGAAGAGTCAAATACTTTTGGACTCGAACTCGAACTCACAGAAGGTATGCGCTTTGATAAAGGCTATATCTCTCCATACTTCGTAACAGATCAAGATCGCATGGAAGTAGTTCTAGAAGATGCATACGTTCTTTTAGTTAACTCAAAGATTACAAATATTAAGGATCTTGTTCCGGTCCTTGAAAAAGTTATGCAATCAGGTAAGCCACTTGCAATCATCGCTGAAGATGTTGAAGGCGAAGCGTTGGCAACACTTGTTGTGAACAAGATCCGTGGAACTTTCCGCTCAGCTGCCGTTAAGGCTCCGGGCTTTGGAGATCGTCGCAAGGCGATGCTTCAAGACATTGCAATTCTTACAGGTGCAACTGTTATCTCTGAAGAGGTTGGCCTCAAGCTTGATCAAGCAGGACTTGAACTATTGGGTCGCGCTCGCAAGGTTGTAATCAGCAAGGAAGAGACAACAATTGTTGAAGGCGCTGGCGATGAGGCACAAATTAAGGGCCGAGTTACACAGATCCGTTCAGAGATTGAAAAGAGCGATTCAGATTATGACCGCGAGAAGTTGCAAGAGCGTCTTGCAAAGCTTGCTGGTGGCGTGGCTGTTATCAAGGCTGGAGCTGCAACTGAGGTTGAACTCAAGGAGCGCAAGCACCGCATTGAAGATGCAGTTCGCAATGCAAAGGCTGCAGTTGAAGAAGGAATCGTTGCCGGTGGTGGCGTTGCACTTCTCCAAGCAGCAACAGCAGCATTTAAGAAGTTAACTGGTTTAACTGGCGATGAAGCAACTGGTGCAAAGATTGTTGAATATGCAATCGAAGCTCCACTTAAGCAGATCGCAATTAACGCAGGACTTGAAGGCGGAGTTGTTGTTGAGAAGGTTCGTAATCTTCCTGCAGGACAAGGTCTTAACGCTGCAACTGGTGAATATGTGGACATGATCAAATCTGGAATTATTGATCCAGCTAAGGTCACACGTTCTGCGCTACAAAACGCTGCATCTATCGCAGCCCTGTTCATCACAACAGAAGCAGTGATTGCAGATAAGCCAGAAAAGAATCCAGCACCAATGCCACAAGGTGGCGGAGATATGGACTTCTAAGCCCCACGAATTACGCGTAACGCCGTCCTCGATTAACGCGAGGGCGGCGTTCTGCTTTACCCTATACACATGGCAAAGAAATCATTGGCGAAAAAAGCGCCTAAGGAGACATCGAAGAAGGCTGCGACAAATGCAGCAGCTCCTTTTGATGCAAAAAATCTTGCCCACACTGCAATCTTTGAACATGCTGAAAAGCGTGATCATGTTGGTTCATTCATCAGCGTTGAGTTTGATGATGAGAACCGCGTTGCCACATATCTTTTTAATGCAAACCTTGCTGGCTATAAAGGCTGGCGTTGGTGCGTCACTGTTGCAAAGGTGGATGCAGATGCAACTCCAACTGTTTGTGATTTAGTTGTTCTGCCTGGCCCAGATGCACTTCTTGCACCAGAGTGGATTCCTTATCGTGATCGTATTTTGCCGGGTGATGTTGGCGTTGGTGACATCGTTCCAAGTTCACTTGATGATGCACGTTTAGTTCCAGGACAATCTGCGTTGCCACAAGATGAAGATTTAGATACTGCAATGGCAGTTGAATTAGGTTTTGGTCGTGCACGAGTAATGTCTATTGAAGGTCGCGATCAAGCAGCCAAGCGTTGGTATGAGGGAGAGCGTGGACCGCAAGCACCATTGGCACAAGCTGCACCTAAGCCATGTCATTCATGCGGATTCTTTCTTCCTATCGCAGGCTCACTACGCGCAACCTTTGGCGTGTGCGCAAATGCAATTTCCCCCGATGATGCACGCGTGGTCTCTGTTGATCATGGATGCGGCGCTCACTCGGAAGCGACCTTCACTGACCTGGTGATAAACTAAAGCCCTGACCGCAACCCCCGCGGCATAAACGAAGACACGATTTAATCAAGGAGCCCTCACCATGCCTACAGGACGCGTTAAATGGTTCTCCCTGGAAAAGGGTTTCGGTTTTATTGCAAATGATGAAGGCGAAGATGTTTATCTTGCCGCTTCATCTCTTCCAGAAGGCGTTGCAACTGTAAAGCCTGGAACAAAGCTTGAATTCAGCATTGCTGATTCACGCCGTGGACCACAAGCACTTTCAGTACACATCATTGATGCACCTCCATCACTTGCTGAAAACTCACGCGCTAATACTGATGATTTAGCTGCAATGATTGAAGACACAATCAAGATTTTGGATCGTGTTGGAAATGGTTTGCGCCAAGGCCGCCATCCATCAGCAGTTGAAGCAGAGCGTTTAGGCCGCGTATTGCGCGGTATTGCATCTGCTCTAGAGGCTTAAATTAAATTCCGCTGCGCTTATTGCGGCGAATTGAATATCGAATACCAGTTAGGCCTAAGCCTGCGCCAAAGAGGCATGTCCAGATGACTTTTGCATCTGCGCCTACTGCCAGTGCAATTACAAAGGCAATCAACCAGCAGAGAACTCCAATTGATACTAGGGTTACAACTGAACGAATATTTGATGCCATGAGAGAAGAGTAATGGGATTTAACGTAAAAGAGGATGGTAATTGGCGTTCATTTCGCCACCGAAATTACCGGATACTTTTTCCCGCCAACACCATCTCCAACATAGGTAGCTGGGCCCAACGCGTTGCCCAAGATTGGCTCGTTCTAGAACTTACACATAGCGGAACATATTTAGGAATTGTCACAGCAATTCAATTCACACCTGTTCTTTTCTTTTCACTCCACGGCGGCGCACTAGCTGATCGCTTTGATAAACGTAAACTTTTAATTGGCACAAATGCCCTGGGTGCATTCTCTGCAATGGCACTTGGCACTCTTGTAATGACAGATCACATTGCCTTGTGGCATGTATTTGCATTAGCTGCAGTCCTTGGTATTTCAACTGCAGTTGATGCACCTGTTCGCCAAGCCTTTGCTAGTGAAATAGTGGGCCATGATGATTTACCGAATGCGGTAAGTCTTAACTCTGCAAACTTTAACGCCGGACGCTTAGTGGGACCGGCCCTATCAGGCTTACTTATCGCTGCTTTTGGCACCGGTCCATCCTTTTTAGTTAATGGAGTCTCTTACCTCTTTGCCATCGGTGCGCTCATGGCCATGAATGAGAAAGAGTTTTTCCAGCAAGATAGACCAAAATCGATGACTAATGTGCGAGAAGGCCTGCGCTATGCATTAGCTCGTCCTGATATTTATGTAGTTATGTTGATGGTTTTCTTCCTTGGAACCTTTGGCCTGAACTTTCAAATCTTTAATGCACTTATGGCAACAAAAGAGTTTGGTAAAGGTCCTGCCTCTTATGGATTACTCGGAACCTTTGTGGCAATTGGATCATTCTCAGGTGCTATTGCATCTGCTCGCTTAGAGCGCTTTCGCAAAACTCGCTTTGTGATTTTGGCTGGTGGAGCTTTTGCCGCCGCAATAATGGTGCTTTCAATAATGCCTAATTACACTGCTTATGCAATCTTCCTACCGATCTGTGGTGTCACGGCCCTAACAACCATGATTACTGCAAACTCCATCGTTCAAGTAAATAGTGACCCTGCAATTCGTGGGCGAGTAATGGGAATCTATCTTTTGATTTTCATGGGGGGAACTCCCGTGGGTTCACCACTGATTGGTGTGATGGCAGAAGTATTTGGAATTAGATCAACAATTGCTGCTTGCGGTGCAATTTGCTTGATCTCAACGACTGTTATCTGGTTTAAATTTAAAGATCGAGTGGATGTGCCGGCAGATATTTCAGTTGCTGCGGTTCTAAAGTCCGCTAACCGCGATTAAAACAATTAAGCCAATAAGCACAACTAGGGTCACAATACGGCGTGTTCTATAGCTCATTGTTTATGCCTTCTCACTGTGGGATGGCGTTAGTTTAATAATGATAAAAGCGATTGCAATAAGCACTGGAACCATGATGTAAGCACGTGAAATACCAAAGTTATCGCCTAAGAAACCTAGCAAAAATGGTGCTCCCGCAATAGCTATTCCAGCTGCTAGAGATAATTTACCGACAGCTAAATCTGGGCGATTATCGCTAAAGCTAACTAGTCGGATTGCTGCCAAGGCAAACTGCATTGAAATACCTAAGCCAATAACAAAGAGACAAATGAGACTGATAATCATTGAGTGGGAGAACCAGAATGCACTAAACCCAATGAACTGCAGGGCAACTATTCCTAAGAGTTGATTATCTAGTTTAAAGTTTTTCAAAACTAAACCGCCATACCAGCGGCCGATTCCCATTCCTGCGCCAAGTGCAACTATTGCAACTGTTGAGATAGCAGCAGTTGAACCAACGCGATCTTTAAGAAGTGCGGCAGCCCAGAACGATGTAGCAAACTCTGATGAAATACATGCCACGAATCCAGCCCATGCCAGCCAAAATGTTGGTGACATCTTTCCACTTTGTGGCCCGCTCTCATCTGGCACATGCTCTTCAGTATCTTTTTCGCGTCCCACCAAAACTAAAATCACTGCAACTGGAATTGCAAGCAGTAGACCTAAACGCCAGAAATTTGGATAGAGCGATGCAATTGTTCCAATGAGTGCAGTGCCAGTTACAAAGCCAACAGATGCAATTCCATTTGCCTGTGGGATAGCAACTTCTGCAGCTTTTCCATAGTGGTGAGACATGGAGGAGAGCATTGTGTTGATGACCATTGATGTTCCAAAACCTGCGATTAATGTGGCAGGAATTGTGAGAATAACTGGTGGTGAAATAACAAAGAGAAAAAGACCTACTAGGAATATTCCTAGGCCAATCCACTGTGATTTTGCACGGCCAAATTTATGAGCCAAATGTGGGTTGGCATAACCAGCGGCAATGGATGCAACTCCCATCGCTGTTCCATGCAGGCCTGCGATAGTTAGTGAAGTTCCTTGATCAGCGCGCAGGAGTGATTGCGCAGGCCCGAAACCGCCTAGGTAAAAGTTAACAATGGCGGTTTGGGTAGCGACGACCCAGAAAAAGCGATCTCGCTGAAAAGTTTTAGGCACGGTGTATTAAAGCGTAGATATGCATGTAACACCAAGAATGGGTGGTGCGATTAAAGCATGTGTAGTTCTTTGGGTAGAACTAAGGGTAATACCTATTCAATTCCCACTTTGATTTGGTGTTACCTCTCTCATATCGCAAACGATCATGCAATCTGGAGTATCTACCTTGCCAAAATTCAATTGTCAGCGGAGTGACACGATAACCACCCCAATGTGGTGGACATGGAACACTTGTTCCTTCAGGCCATTTTGTTGCGGCCCCTTCATAGCGTTGTTCTAATTCCTCACGTGTTGCAAGAGGTGATGATTGATGACTTGCCCATGCACCAATCTGAGAGCCCCAAGGGCGAGTTGCAAAATAATCTTGCGACTCTTGTTGTGAAACTTTTGCAGCAACGCCACTGATTGCAACTTGGCGCTCCATGGCAAACCAAGGAAAGAGCAAACTAACCTGCTCATTAGTTTCCATTGCATGCGCTTTGCGTGATGAATAGTTAGTGAAAAAAGTAAAACCACCCTCAGAGATATCTTTGAGCAAAACAGTTCTCGTACTGATTGAAGAGTCTGTCCCTAGAGTTGAAAGCACCATTGCATTTGCTTCAACAATCATTGGGTTCTCATGGGCTTGGCGCAGCCAGTCAGCAAATGCGGTGAATGGGTCGGCATCTAAATGCTCAAGGCCGGCCTCACCATAGGAGCGGCGCATTGCTCGGATCTCGTCGCGAGAAAACTCTTTTTCGGCCATGGATGTATCGAACCTCACTTTGGCTCTGAGTGCATCCTCATCGGGCGTGGTCGCCAGCACCCCTTGCTTGGGGGCAGAATTACCCCGTGCAAGAAACTTTCTCTTCGCTAAAAGGAGCTCACTGTGTCAGATGATTTCAAGCCAGGTCTTGAGGGTGTAATTGCGTTTGAGTCTGAAATTGCTGAGCCGGATAAAGAAGGTAGTTCTCTTCGCTACCGCGGAGTTGATATCGAAGATCTAGTCGGACGCGTTTCATTTGGAAACGTATGGGGACTACTTGTTGATGATGAATTTAATCCAGGTCTTCCCAATGCAGAAAAGTTTCCTCTTCCAGTGCACTCAGGTGATGTGCGCGTAGATGTGCAAGCAGCGATTTCTATGTTGGCACCAGCATGGGGATTTAAGCCACTTCTAGATATTGATGATGCAGAAGCTCGTAGCAACCTTGCACGTGCATCTGTGATGGTTCTTTCATACTTAGCACAAGCTGCCCGCGGACAAATTGCACCAGTTATTCCAGAATCTGAAATTGATAAGGCACACACAGTTGTTGAGCGCATGATGATTCGCTGGCGCGGAGAACCAGATCCAGCACATGTTCGTGCAATCGATGCTTACTTTGTTTCTGCTGCAGAGCACGGAATGAATGCATCAACATTTACAGCACGCGTTATTGCTTCAACTGGTGCTGATGTTGCAGCTGCACTTTCAGGTGCCATCGGTGCGATGTCAGGTCCACTACATGGTGGTGCACCATCACGTGTGCTACACATGATTGAAGAAGTTGAAAAGTCTGGCGATGCAACTGCATATGTAAAAGGATTACTAGATCGTAAAGAACGTCTTATGGGATTTGGTCACCGCGTTTATCGCGCAGAAGATCCACGTGCCCGCACATTGCGTCGCACCGCTAAAGAATTAAATGCACCTCGTTACGCAGTTGCTGAAGCACTTGAACAAGCAGCACTTAAGGAACTTCGTGAGCGTCAACCAGATCGCGTTCTAGAAACAAACGTTGAGTTCTGGGCAGCGATTATTTTGGACTTCGCAGAAGTTCCATCTCATCTATTTACTTCAATGTTTACTGCTGCTCGCACTGCGGGTTGGTCAGCACATATCTTGGAAGAAAAGCGCACTGGTCGTTTGATTCGCCCATCTGCACGCTATGTAGGTAAGGCTCCTCGCAAACCTGAAGCCGTTAAGGGCTGGGATGGCACGGTCGAGCAGCTTCACAAGTAAGACTGCAAGGCTGGCCTGCAAGGGGAAGCCTTTATAACAATCGGGTAAAAAGCTTTGCCCATGAGCCTAATTGGGCACGTCTAATTTGATTACGGCCCCTTACACGTGTGGAATAGCCCCAATAGCGCATGCCCCTCGTATGCGCGAATTCCATCCATGGAGGATATAAATGAATACAAAGCGTTTCGGATTTGCTGGCGTTTTCGCAGCATTCGCGCTTGCAGTTTCAACACTTGTAGCACCATCAGCAAGTGCTGCCACAGAAATCGTTGTGTGGGCAGATGAATCTCGCGGGCCAAACTTAACTAAGGTAATTGCAGCAAAGGGTGACTGGGTTGCTGGTTACACAGTTAAGGTCGTAACTTTCTCAAGCTTTGATGCACTCAAGGATGCTTTTGATAAAGCAACTGATGCATCAGGACCAGACATTGTTGTTGGTGGAAATGACTGGGTTCCAACTGGCGCTAAGAGCGGAAAGTTGGCACCACTAGTTCTAACTGCTGCTGTTAAGGCACGTTTCAACCCAACACAGTTCCTAGATTTAACTTACAAAGGCAAGCTTTACGGCGTTCCTGTAGACATCAACAACGTTGCAATGATCTACAACACCAAGCTTGTTTCATCTGCACCAAAGACTTTTGGTGAAATGGTTTCAAACTACAAGTCACTCAAGGCCTCAAAGGGTCTTAAGGCTGGACTTTGTATTGCAGGCGGCGGAATGTCATGGGGAGCTCACTCAGTATTCTCAGCACTCGGCGCAGATGCATACCAGTTCAACTCACGCGGTGGAATCGTTTACGGACGTACATTCAGCGCAACAACATTCGGTAGCAATGTTCGCAAGTATTTGATGGATGGAAAGAAGAGCAATGGCTTCTTCCCAGCAACAGATACAGGTTGCAAGGACAACTTCCTTGCAGGAACAGTTCCTTACGCAGTCATTGGTAACTGGGAATGGGCAGATTATGTTGCAAAGGGATTCACAATGAATCTCATGCCAGTTCCAGGTGTAACTGAAGGCTCTTACGGACATATGTTCGGAAGCGTTAGCGGTGCACTTCTAACTACATTTGCTGCAAAGCATGGAACAGAAGCTGGCGCTAAGTCACTTCTAACTAACTTCTTTGCTTCAACTGATGGACAGGTTCGCTACCAGGCTCAAGAGAAGCGCCCACCAGCAGAAAAGGGTGCTCAAGCTGATGCAACTGTTACAGCTGCGCAGCGTGGATTCGGTTCTGCTGCAAGCCTTGCAGGTATTCCACAGATCGGCGCATTCCTAAACACAAACAAGGGTGGCGCTAACTACTGGGATTCAGCTCCTGCTTACTGGACCGCAGTACTTATCGACGGCAAGGATGCAGTTAAAGAAGCATCTAAGCTAGCTTCAATCTGGCGTGTAAACGTGGAAGCCGGTAAGGGCGATCTATAAATAATTTGGTTTATCCAAATTAAATACTGAAGTCGAGTAATGCGGGCGAGTATCTCGCCCGCATTACTCTTTTCATCAACTGAGTTAGGACCAATGAGAATGACTTACTTAATAAGAGGAAAAGTAGCCCTCTTGCTTAAGATCATTATCGTTAGCCTTGCCTCAGCTGTTTTACTCATGTTGACCCAGAGTGCCTTTGCTCAAAAAGAATATGTAATCTCAGCCTTTTTAGCTCTGACTGTCCTTGCTTTGGCTTTAACGTACTTAACAAAAATTTCAATCCCTCTTAAATTCTTTATACCCGGCATCTTGCTTCTTATTGCCTTTGTGATTGGACCAATTCTTTATACCGTGACGATGTCAGGTTTTAACTATAAAACTGGAAATATCATCTCTAAAGAGGAAGCAATAATCCAGGTGAAAGCGCGTGGGATTGAAGCTGACCCATCTGGCATCTCATTTGATATTAAATTAGGAACAATTGATGGCAAAGAAGCGATTCTTATTTCAGATATTGCAAACTTGAAATATTTCATCTCGACTGCAGATTCACGAATTCCCGTGGCAGCAAATGATGTGACACTTAATGAGTATGGTGTTGCAATAACTGCTCCGAATTTCACAATCTTGTCAGATGATCAAATGGCTGGTGCGGATAAGTCCTACTCAAAGGTCCACTTTCAATATGAAGGTGAATACTTCATAGCCCTCGAAGGCTTTGATGCAGGAATAGTTTCCAGACAAGTCTTGGAATATGTACCTGCAACTGATGAGTTTAAGAATTTATTGAACGGCACTGTCTATCGCGATAATGGACGTGGAAACTACGCACTGGCTGATGATAAAACTGCGATTTTGGAGCCAGGCTGGCGCGCTCCTATCTGGTTTGAAAACTACACAAAAATCCTTACTGATCCACGAGTACGTGGACCACTTATAAGGGTCTTTATCTGGACAGTGACTTTTGCACTTTTAACAGTTCTTACAACATTTGCCCTCGGCTTATTACTTGCATTGGCCTTAAATAAGCCAATTCATGGACGTCGAATCTATCGTTCCATCTTGGTACTTCCTTATGCGATGCCAAGTGTTATGAGTATCTTGATTTGGGGAGGAATGTTTAACACCGAGTTTGGTGCAATTAATACTCTCTTTGGAAGTGATATTGCTTGGTTCTCTGATCCCAATTTCGCTCGTGTGGCAGTAATTCTTGTAAATCTCTGGCTTGGGTTCCCCTATTTCTATTTGATCTCAAGTGGATCACTACAAGCCATTCCAAGTGAACTACTTGAAGCAGCTGCCATTGATGGTGCTAACCCACGACAGGTTTTCCGCAAGATTACTTTGCCGCTGTTATTGCAGATTCTCTCACCGCTATTGATTGCCTCATTTGCATTTAACTTCAATAACTTCAATTTGATTTACTTGCTCACAGGTGGTGGCCCACGTAATGAACTAGATGGAGAAATTGCAGGAGCCACAGATATCTTAATTAGCTATACCTACAAGATTGCCTTTGGAACTGGCACACAAGATCTGGGTCTTGCAAGTGCTATTTCACTCATCATCTTCGTTCTCGTTGCATCCATCTCTCTTTATAGTCTGAAAAAATCCAAGGTATTGGAGACATTCGGATGAAAAAATGGTTAATGCATGACTCATGGCGCCACATCATCGCTATCTCAGTCTGCCTGTTTGCTCTATTTCCTCTATACCTTGTTGTCATTTCATCCTTTGCTTCATCAGGCAGCTTGCAGCTGACTTCATTTATTCCACGTGAAATCTCACTTAAGAACTATCAACTTTTGTTTAATAACCCCACAATTCCTTATTTGTCATGGGTAAAGAACTCTTTGATCATTGCCGGTTCAGTTGCTGTTCTCTCGGTAATGATTGGTTCTGCTTCAGCTTTTGCCTTCAGTCGCCTTAAATTCAAGGGACGCAAACA
>JBDLTD010000024.1:0-10018 GCA_039799185.1 Actinomycetota bacterium
TGGATTTGGGTAGCTATGTTTTTCTCACGGATAGCTGTTCAATATCCAATTTATCGAAGCGGGAACGTGAACTTGCTTGGCACGGTAAATCTTGCAATGGGTTATCCACTGTTTTTTGCTGCGGCCTATGGAAGTTGGTTAGTGATTAAAACCGCTCCGCCTGTAATGAAATCTAGCTAGTAATAAAGCAGGCTTTAATGCGGGCTTCAGCATCTGATGAAGCCACAAATAGAAGCTCATCTCCAGCTGCAAATACATCGTGAGCCTTTGCTGTAATCACACGGCCATCACGAACAATGGCAGCAAGAGCTGCATCTTCTGGAAGTTCGATCTCTTCGACAGTCTTTCCAATACATGATGAGCCATCAGGCAACGTTAATTCAACAAGATTTGCCTGACCTTTTTTAAAAGAGAACAAGCGAACAACGTCGCCAACGCTTACGGCCTCTTCAACAAGGGCAGCGATAATGCGAGGAGTTGATACAGCAACATCCACGCCCCATGAAGAGTCAAAGAGCCATTCATTCTTAGGGTGATTAATTCGAGCAACAACGCGTGGCACGCCATACTCAGTTTTACCAAGCAAAGATGTCACTAAATTCGCTTTGTCATCACCTGTGGCCGCAACTAAGACTTGGCATGTGTTGAGGTGGGCGTTATCCAGCGATGCAATTTCACAAGCATCAGCCATCAACCACTCGGCATCTGGAACACTTTCAAGTTTTAGGGCCTTAGGATCTTTATCTATGAGCAATACCTGGTGACCATTATCTAGAAGTTCGCGGGCAATGGCTCGACCAACATTTCCTGCCCCAGCGATTGCAACTCTCATTGGCGCTCTCCATCTGGTGAATTAGCAAGGATTGCTTCAGTCTTGGCAATATCTTCATCGCCCACCATTACGTGGATCAAATCGCCTTCTTGCAAAACTGTGTGATTATCTGGGATAAGGCCAACTCCAAGGCGTGTTATGAATGCCACGCGTGCTGGGGTGAGCTCATCGATGAGAAGAATCTGGCGTCCATACCAATCATTGTGTGGATGCATCTCGCACAGTTGCACAGTTCCGCTGGCATCGCGCCACTCAGAACGTGAACCCTCTGGAAGCAATCTGCGCAGAATCTGATCTGTTCCCCAAAGAACTGTTGCAACAGTTGGAATGCCTAAGCGCTGATAAATTTCAGCACGGCCTGGATCATAAATACGAGCTACAACGTTTTGAACTCCATATGTTTCGCGAGCAACACGTGCAGCCAAGATATTTGAGTTATCGCCATTGCTAACTGCGGCAAATGCATCAGCATCTTGAATTCCAGCTTCACGTAAAACATCACGGTCAAATCCAACGCCCGTGACGGTCTTTCCTTTGAAGTTTGGACCTAAGCGGCGAAACGCCTCACGTGCTTGGTCAATAACAGCAACGGTGTGGCCAGCGGCTTCAAGATCAGTGGCCAATGAAGAACCGACTCGACCGCATCCCATGATGACTACGTGCATATGTATTAACTTACACCCATAAGGTTAGTTCCGTGGCATCAACTATGAAAAGAACCCTTGTGGTCGGCGAAGTTATCGAGGTAGCAATCGAAAAGGTTGCCCACGGCGGCCATTTTATTGCCCGCCACGAAGGCTGCGTAATTTTCGTGCGCCATGCGATTCCTGGCGAAAAGTGCCGAATCGAAATCACTTCGGTCGGTAGCTCATTTAACCGCGCAGATGTTATTGAAGTTATCGAAGCATCTAAAGACCGCGTTGTTGCACCATGTGAATACTCCCACCGTCAAGGCTGTGGAGGTTGTGATTTTCAGCATGTAAGTATTGCGCGCCAACGTAGCTTGAAAGCTGATGTTATAACTGAACAATTTGCTCGCATTGCAAAGATGGACATTTCAGTTGAAGTTGAAAGCGTTGGAGCAGAGTTTGGTTGGAGATCTCGAATTAATGCCACAACCGATAGAAATGGCAATCTCGGTTTCATTGGCTCTAGAAGTCACACAGTAATCCCTGTGAAAAATTGTTTGGTAGCAGCAAAAGAGATTGGCTTTTCCGAATTAGCCACTCGCACATGGAAAGGGGATATGCGCGTAGAGATTGCTGCATCAAATACTGGTGAGCGCTCAATCTCCCTTATGCCAACTCGCGGAGAAACTAAGTCACGGTTGAGCGAAGGCCCAGCGGTTCTGCATGAAAAAGTATCAGAGAAAACTTTAGAGGTCAGCAACAATTCTTTTTGGCAGGGACATGTCACCGCTCCTGATCTATTGAGTGAGGTAGTGAAAGATTTTGCTGGCGTGAAGAGCGCAGACCATGTTTTGGATCTATATGGGGGAGTTGGACTTTTTGCCGCAGGCCTAATCGACAGCATTGGCTCGGAAGGAAAAATTGAGTTGATTGAGGGAAGCAAAAGTGCAACTTCTGATGCTTCACGAAATTTTGCAGAGAATTCAAATGTCAAAGTTATTACTGGTGATGTTGCAACACATCTTCCAAGGATTAATTCTGCAGATGTAGTGGTCCTTGACCCACCTCGAGATGGTGCTGGAAAAATTGTGGTCAGCGAAATTTCTAGGCTTAAGCCTCGGACAATTGTCTATGTGGCATGTGATCCGGCGGCATTAGCGCGTGATACTGGTTACTTTTTAGAGCGGGGATATTCACTCGTAAAATTGCGGGCTTTTGATCTCTTTCCAATGACACATCACATCGAATGTGTTGCACTGTTTGAGCCGGCTAAGGTATCTTGACGCTCAAGTAAGCGAAGATTTATTAGGGGAGATGATGAGTAAGAACTCTTTCAACGCAAAGAAGAACCTAGAAGTTGCGGGTAAGAGTTATGAGATTTTCGACATCTCCAACATCGAGGGAGCATCCAGCCTTCCATTCTCACTCAAGGTCCTTTTAGAGAATCTGCTTCGAACAGAAGATGGCGCCAACATCACCGCCGATCACATCAAGGCCTTAGCTAATTGGAAGCCTGCTTCAGAGCCTGATACTGAAATTCAATTCACGCCTGCTCGTGTTGTCATGCAGGACTTCACCGGAGTTCCTTGCATAGTCGATCTTGCAACAATGCGTGAGGCCATTGTTGATCTTGGTGGCGATCCTTCAAAGGTAAATCCGCTTGCTCCAGCTGAATTAGTAATTGATCACTCAGTTATTGCAGATGTCTTTGGTACAAAAGATTCTTTTGAGAAAAATACTGACATTGAATATGAGCGCAATCAAGAGCGCTATCGCTTCCTACGTTGGGGACAAACCGCATTTGATGAGTTCAAAGTTGTGCCACCTGGAACCGGAATTGTTCACCAAGTAAATATTGAGTACTTAGCCCGGGTAGTTATGACGCGCACGGTGGGTGGAGTGCTTCGCGCCTATCCAGACACCGTCGTGGGTACTGACTCACACACAACCATGGTCAATGGTTTAGGAGTTCTAGGTTGGGGCGTTGGTGGAATTGAGGCAGAAGCAGCACTTCTTGGCCAGCCGGTTTCAATGCTTATTCCTCGCGTTGTTGGGTTTAAGTTAACGGGTCAGCTACCTCTTGGAACCACAGCAACAGATATGGCGTTGACCATTACCGAAATTTTGCGCAAACATGGCGTAGTTGGAAAGTTCGTTGAGTTCTACGGCCCAGGTGTTGTCTCTGTTCCAATGGCCAATCGCACAACGATTGGAAACATGAGCCCTGAATATGGTTCAACCTGCGCAATTTTCCCTATCGATGAAGAAGCTTTGCGTTACTTACGCCTAACGGGTCGAAGTGATGAGCAAGTTGCATTGGTAGAACAATATGCAAAGAAGCAAGGGTTGTGGCATGACCCTTCAGTAGAGCCACGTTTTTCTGAGCATGTTGAACTAGATCTATCAACTGTTGTGCCATCAATTGCTGGTCCTAAGCGTCCGCAAGATCGAATCTCATTAAGTGATTCAAAACTAGCTTTTGAAAAGATTTTGCCTACTTACTTCACTGACAAAACCTCTAGAGAAGAAGTAAAAGCCGGTTCTACTCGTGTGAAAAATGGCGATGTTGTTATTGCATCAATTACATCGTGCACCAACACTTCTAATCCTTCAGTCATGATTGGTGCAGCTCTTCTAGCTAAGAAGGCCGTTGAAAAGGGCTTGAAATCAAAGCCGTGGGTGAAGACAACTCTTGCTCCAGGATCCAAAGTAGTAACTGATTACTATGATCGCGCAGATTTAACTCAATACATGCAAGCTTTGGGCTTCCACCTAGTTGGTTATGGATGTGTGACTTGTATTGGTAACTCAGGCCCACTCCCAATTGAAATAAGCAAGGCTGTCAATGATTCAGATTTGGCTGTAACAGCAGTCCTATCTGGAAACCGAAACTTTGAAGGCCGCATTAGCCCTGACGTGAAGATGAACTACTTAGCTTCACCTCCATTAGTTGTTGCCTATGCCATCGCAGGAACTATGGATCATGACTTTGAAAAGGATTCTCTTGGGCAAGATCAAAACGGCAAAGATGTCTTCTTGGCTGATATTTGGCCAACACCTGCTGAGATCCAATCAGTTATTGATTCTTCAATTTCTTCAGCTATGTTCACAAAAGATTATGCATCTGTCTTTGATGGCGATCATCGCTGGAAGTCTTTGGCAACGCCAGTAGGTAAAGTTTTTGAATGGGATGCCAAGTCAACCTATGTTAGAAAGCCTCCCTACTTTGATGGAATGCCAAAAGAGCCAACTCCTGTTGTAGATATCTCTGGAGCACGTGTTCTAGCTGTGCTTGGTGATTCAGTAACAACTGATCACATCTCACCTGCGGGAAATATCAAGGCAGATTCACCTGCAGGTAAATACTTGGCAGAGCACGGAATTGATCGCAAAGATTTCAACTCCTATGGATCTCGCCGTGGAAATCATGAAGTAATGATTCGTGGAACTTTTGCCAACATCCGCCTAAAGAATTTATTGCTAGATGGCGTTGAAGGCGGCTTCACTCGTAACTTTGCAACAGATGGAACGCAATCGACAATTTATGAGGCATCAGTTGCTTATCAAAGCGCGGGAACACCTCTGGTAATTCTGGCAGGTAAGGAATATGGCTCTGGTTCATCACGTGACTGGGCTGCAAAGGGAACTGCATTGCTTGGCGTACGAGCTGTAATCGCTGAAAGTTTTGAACGTATTCACCGTTCCAACTTGATTGGAATGGGAGTGCTACCTCTTCAATTCAAGAATGGTGAAAGCGCTCAATCACTTGGCCTTACTGGCGAAGAAGTATTTTCCATTAGCGGAATCACTGCACTCAATACCGGGGGAGTTCCTAAAGAACTGACCGTCACTGCTGGAGGTAAGAGCTTTGTTGCCACCGTGCGCATAGATACTCCGGGAGAAGCCGACTACTACCGCCACGGTGGAATCATGCAGTACGTTCTTCGCTCGCTCTTAAACGCATAAGCATCTAAACTTAACCCCATGTTGAGCCAGATTAACTCCCCAGCCGATTTGGCTGCGCTCTCTCACGAGGATCTCATTGAACTCAGTGAAGAGATCCGCGGACTGCTCATCGAAAAAGTCTCAAAGACTGGTGGCCACTTAGGCCCGAACTTAGGTGTTGTTGAACTTACAGTTGCAATCCACAGAGTCTTTGAATCACCTAAAGATGTCATTGTCTTTGATACAGGCCATCAATCCTATGTTCATAAGATGTTAACTGGTCGTGGTGGAGCTTTTGATACTTTGCGTCAACGAGGTGGAATTTCTGGATATCCCAATCGCAGAGAGAGCGAACACGATGTCATTGAAAATTCACATGCATCAACTGCACTCTCTTGGGGCGATGGTATTTCTAGAGGATTTTCACTACAAGGCGCTAATGATCGCCATGTAGTAGTTGTGGTCGGAGATGGCGCCCTTACAGGTGGCATGTCATGGGAGGCTTTAAATAATATTGCTCCTGAACAAAAGAGAAATTTAGTTATCGTCGTTAACGACAATGAGCGTTCTTATTCGCCAACTATTGGTGGAGTGGCAACATATCTTTCAACTCTACGAGTCACAAGCGGTTATGAGAAGTTCCTTGATTGGGGCAAAGAGGTTTTGCATAAAACTCCAGTTGTTGGAATGCCTATTTATGAGACTTTGCATGGAATGAAAAAGGGAATTAAAGACATTGTCGCACCGCAAGGCATGTTTGAAGATTTGGGACTTAAATATCTAGGTCCAATCGATGGACATGACATTGCTGCAATGGAGCGAGCCTTGCACCAAGCTAAAGAGTATGGCGCTCCAATTTTGGTCCATGCCATTACCGAAAAGGGTAAGGGCCACAAGCCAGCTGTTGCAGATGAAGCAGAAAAGTTCCATGCAGTTGGCGTCATTGATCCTGAATCAGGGGAGCCTCTAGCTAAGAGTGGAACTTCTTGGACCAAGGTATTTGCTCAAGAATTAGTTGAAATTGGAAAAACACGCAAAGACATCGTGGCAATTACTGCTGCAATGCTTGGACCAACTGGCCTAGATCAATTCCAAGCTGCATATCCAGAGCGCACGATTGATGTGGGAATCGCTGAGCAACATGCGGTAACGAGCGCAGCAGGTTTAGCTTTCACGGGCCTACATCCAGTTGTGGCGGTGTATTCAACATTTCTTAACCGCGCATTTGATCAATTGCTTTTAGATGTTGCCCTGCATAAGGCCGGAGTTACTTTTGTTCTAGATCGTTCAGGTGTAACAGGTGATGATGGACCATCTCACCACGGTATTTGGGACTTGGCGTTAACTGGAATTGTTCCAACTATGCATGTTGCGGCCCCTAGAGACGGTGCACGTCTTAAGGAGTTATTGCGCGAGGCCGTTGAAATTAGCAATGCGCCATCAATGGTGCGCTTTCCAAAGGGTGCGGTTCAAGAAGATATCCCTGCATTCGAGCGCCGTGATGGGATAGATGTTCTCTATCGCGGAGAAAGCGCGGATGTGTTGATGATTAGCGTTGGAGCGATGGCTGCAATTGCAGTTGAAGCAGCTTCATCTGCTTACCGCGAAGGTGTTGGAGTTACAGTCATTGATCCACGTTGGGTCAAACCATTGCCAGAATCATTAGTACGTATGGCAGAGCGATACAAGAGTGTTGTTGTCCTAGAAGATGGAATTAGACATGCCGGCATTGGAAGTTCTATCTCTGAAATGTTTAGAGATGCAGGAGTACTGATCCCACTTCACTCCATAGGTGTTCCACTTGAGTTTATTGAACACTCAAAGCGTGGTGAAATTATGAGCGATATTGGAATTACAGCTCAAAACATTTCACGCAGCGTTGTTGAATGGAGCAGCACTCTTAAGGAAGAGATGCAATTCCCTTCGGATGAAAACGCTGACCGCAAGCAGCCTCGCTAATTCCTTCTCGGTCTAAGTAAGGCAAGATTCCACCCAAGTGCATTGGCCATCCAGCGCCCATCAACATGCAGAGATCAATTTCAGCAGGGGTTGAAACAACACCTTCATCAAGCATCATTCGCGCTTCAACAGCTAAAGCTGTCAGTGCACGGCTACGAACTTGCTGCGCAGTTGATGGTGAATCACCTTTGTGGATGAGTGCAACAGCTGCAGGGTTTGCACCAAAGCTTCCATCTTCATTTTTAACATAGAAGTTTCGAACACCTTGCTTAACCATTGCCGCCATAGTTGGTGAAATACGGTAGCGCTCACCAAGATTTGCATGCAAAGTCTCTGACACGTGTAGGGCTACTCCTGGACCAACTAGATCTAGAAGTTGGAATGGTGACATTGGGAAACCAATTGCGCGCATTGCATTATCGGCAACCTCTGGTGAAGTTCCCTCATCAACTGCATCGGTGATTTCTCCCATGAAGCGAGTGAGCAAGCGGTTAACAACAAAGCCAGGCGCATCTTTACAGATGATCATGGTCTTCTTGAGTTCCTTACCAACAGAGATAGCTGTTGCAGTGGTTGCATCATCTGTCTTGCTTGTTCGTGCCACCTCTAATAGCGGCATAATCGCAACTGGATTAAAGAAGTGGAAGCCAACAACTCGCTCTGGATTTTTAAGTCCTTCACTCATACGTTCAACTGATAGAGATGAAGTATTTGTGGCTAGAACACACTCTGGTGAAACGATTGTCTCCAATTTCTTAAATAGCTCTTGCTTGAGTGATAACTCCTCAAAAATCGCTTCAATGATGAAATCACAGCCAGCAAAAGTATTTTGATCAGATGATCCTGAAATCAGTAGAGCTAAGCGAGCTGCAGATTCTGGGCTCATACGCTTCTTCTCAACTAGCTTCGCTAATTCATTCTTAACCCAGGCAACACCTTTATCGGCACGCTCTTGATCAATATCTGTCATGACGATTGGGCATTTCAAATTACGAAGTAGCAACAGTGCTAACTGTGATGCCATTAGTCCCGCACCAACAACACCCACTTTGCCCACCTTGCGAGCCAGAGCTGGCTTTGGAGCACCTTCTACTTTCTTGCGCTTCTTTTGAATAACATTGAAGGCATAGAGAGAAGCACGTAGGGGATCACTCATAGTTAAATCTGCCAACGCTAGATCCTCAGCATCAAAGCCTTGACCTAAAGTATTGCTCTTAGCTGCAGCAATAAGTTCAAGTGCTTTCATCGGAGATGCTATTTCAGCTCCGCCATATTTTTTAAGTGCTGCGGCTTTTCCTGTAGCAAGTGCGCTTTCCCATGCAGGGTCTTGGCTGTAGTCCTTGCGCTCGATTTTAGTTGCACCATTTAGAACGCTAGCTGCAAATGCAATTGAGCGCTCTAGGAAATCAGATGGCTCATACACGGCATCCACAACGCCAAGCTTGAGAGCATCTTTGGCTTTCATCATGGTGTTGTTGTTAAGTGCGTTCAACATAATTACTTGCACTGCGCGCTCTGGGCCAATGAGCTTAGGCAAAATAGTTGCACCACCCCAACCCGGAACCAATCCAAGGAAGACTTCAGGCAAACCAGTAAAGGCAGTAGAGGCAAGGGTGCGGTAATGGCAATGCAAACCAACTTCAAGGCCACCACCAAGTGCTAGACCGTTAATGAAAGCAAAAGTAGGAATCTTTGATTCACCTAAACGGCGAAAGACATCATGTCCTAATTTTCCTATTCCCAGTGATTGCTCACGATCAGTTATAAAGGAGAGAGCAGATAGATCTGCGCCTGCTGCAAAGATGAATGGCTTTCCTGTTATTGCAATCGCCACTGGCTTACTAGCAATGGCTGCAGTTATCGCTGCATCTAATGCAAGAAGTGATTGTGGCCCGAAAGTATTAGGGCGGTTGTGATCAAGTGTGTTATCGAGAGTAATAAGTGCCAAGACACCTTTAGTGCCAAAGGCGCTTAAATTAACTTCTCTTACTAACGCTTGTGTGACAACCTCTTCAGGTGCACCTTCTGGAAGTTTGATATCTAAGCTCATTTATTTCACCTGACCATTAAAGTGTGGGTTTTCCCAAATAACAGATCCGCCCATACCAAGACCGATGCACATAGTTGTTAAGCCATAGCGCACCTCTGGGTGGTCTTCAAAAGATCGTGCCAAGTTGAGCATTAATCGAACACCAGAAGAGGCAAGTGGGTGCCCAACAGCAATTGCTCCGCCAAAGGGATTAACACGGGAATCATCATCTGCAATCCCAAAATGCTCAAGAAAAGCTAATACCTGCACAGCAAAAGCTTCATTGATTTCAAAGAGTCCAATATCTTCAATGCTCAGTCCTGCTTGCTTGAGCGCTTTAATAGTTGAAGGAACTGGACCAAAGCCCATTACTTCAGGCTCCACTCCTGCAAATGCATAAGAAACTAAGCGAGCCTTAATAGTTAGGCCTAGCTCTTTTGCCTTATCTTCACTAGCAAGTAGAGCTGCAGTTGCGCCATCGTTGAGGCCAGATGAGTTTCCAGCAGTGACACGACCAGCTGGTCTAAATGGAGTTTTTAATCCAGCCAGACCTTCCATAGTTGTTGTTGGACGAGGTGCCTCATCAACAGTAGCAATTGTCCAACCCAACTCAGCACTTCGCGC
>JBDLTD010000025.1:0-9861 GCA_039799185.1 Actinomycetota bacterium
TTTTTCACTGCTCAGGAGCGAGAGCAACATCGTGGCAAAGCCATAGATGGCATTGGTGTGCTGGCCGGATGCGGTTGTGAAGTTCTCAGCCGGAAGGGCGTAAAAAGCGCGATATGCCATTGAGTGCCCATCGATAAGTAATAGGCGTTTGCTCATGGGCACATCTTAGGTTGCACACTAGAATAGTTCTCATGATCAACGAAGAGTTTCTAAAATTTTACAAAGAGCGCGGAACCGGCGCACTAGATCAAAAGATGGGCATCAAGATTCTTGAAGCCGAACCAGGACGCCTCGTTGGCACAATGCCCGTTGAAGGAAATACCCAACCCATGGGCCTCTTACATGGCGGCGCAAATGTTGTTTTGGCAGAAAGCCTCGGCTCAATCGGCACATCACTTCACGCTGGCCCCAACCGCAAAATTGTTGGTGTAGACATCAATGCAACCCACCACAAATCAGCAACAACTGGATTAGTAACAGGTGTTGCAACAGCGATTTCACTCGGCAAGACTTTATGCAGCTGGGAAATCATTATTACAAATGAAGCAGGCGAACGAACTTGTACTGCGCGTATTACCTGTTTAATCCTGGCAGAGCGTTAAGAATGCGCTCCAGTGCCCAGGTATGCCTCGCGCACTGCAGGATCATTAAGTAGATCTGAAGCCTTAGCTTCTTTGACTACATTTCCTGTCTCCAAAATATAAGCACGGTGTGCACGCTGTAGAGCCTGCTGCGCATTTTGCTCAACGAGCAAGATTGTCACACCAGTCTTATTGATCTCAGTAATAATGCGGAAAATGTTGGCAATCATTTGAGGTGCAAGACCCATAGATGGCTCATCTAGAAGAAGAACCTTTGGACGAGACATCAATGCACGTCCAATAGCCAACATCTGCTGTTCTCCACCAGATAACGTTCCGCCAGCTTGAGAGATACGCTCTTTCAAACGTGGGAAGAGTGTGTAAACCTTATCTAGGTCTTCACTCATCTCCGCCTTGCGGTTCTTACGGTGAAACTTACCCATCTCTAAATTCTCTAGAACTGTCATGCCAGGGAAAATTCCGCGGCCTTCGGGTGCTTGTGAAATACCAAGATCCACGCGCTCGTGAGCTGGAACATTAGAAATATCTTGACCATCAAAAATGATCGCACCAGATGAAACTTTGCGAAGACCTGAGATTGTCTTAAGCGTTGTTGTCTTTCCAGCGCCATTGGCACCGATTAAGGTAACAATTTCACCTTCATTAACAACTACAGAGATGCCCTTGATTGCTTCAATCTTGCCGTAGTGAACGTGGAGATCTTTAATTTCAAGACGCATCAGCTGGCACTCCTAAATAGGCCTCAATAACCTTGGGATCATTTTGAACTTTACTTGGTAGATCATCTGCGATTTTCACACCGAAATCTAGAACGACAACACGGTCAGAGATTCCCATGATTAATGACATATCGTGCTCGATGAGAAGAACGGTGTAACCAGCATCGCGAATTCGCTTAATCAATGCCGCCAATTCAACTTTCTCTGCAGGGTTAAAACCAGCAGCTGGCTCATCAAGTAGCAGCAACTGTGGTTGAGTTCCCATTGCTCGAGCAATTTCAAGTCGACGCTGAACACCGTAAGGAAGATTCTTTGCCAAACGATCTGCATACTCTTCGATTCCGATGAACTTTAAGACTTCAAAAGCACGTTCACGGTTCTCGCGCTCTTCGCGGCGAGCACGTGGTGTACCAAACAAGGCACCGACTAGACCACTCTTCTTATGAACATCTGTTGCTGTGATGACGTTCTCAAGAGTTGTCATGTCTCCCCATAAACGAATGTTCTGGAAAGTACGCGCAATACCCATCTTTGTGATCTGGAAGCGCTTTTGCTTATTAATCTTTGTTCCAGCAAAAGTAATGGTTCCACTTGTTGGTGTGTAAACACCTGTAACAACGTTGAACACTGTTGTCTTGCCGGCACCGTTAGGACCAATCAAGGCAAGAATCTCACCCTTTTTAACTTCAAGGTTTACTTCGCCAAGAGCTGTTACGCCACCGAATTTCATCGTGACGTTTTCAAGTGAAAGAAGAATCTCAGACATTATGCGTTTGCCCCTTTCTTAACAATTACTTTTTCGCGCTTTTTGCGAGGCAGCAATCCATCTGGGCGGAAGTTCATGACAACCACTAGAACTAATCCGAATACCAAAAGACGTGCATCAGAGATGAAACGGATGCGATCTGGAAGGTAACCAAGAATTGTTGCACCCACAATTACGCCCCAGATATTTCCAATTCCACCAAATACCACGCAGGAGAGAATCAGAATAGAAACGTTGAGAGTGAACATTTCAGGTGCGATAAACAGGTTCTTAGATGCATAAAGAACACCTGCTGCCCCACCTACTGCTGCACCTAATGTAAATGACCAAATCTTGTACTTAAGCGTTGCAATACCCATGAGCTCAGCAGCATCTTCATCTTGACGGATTGCTTCCCACGCACGACCCGGGCGACGCACACTGAGGCGACGAATCATCCAGATGGTTAACATAATCATGACGATTACTACCCAGAAGAAAACTTTTTGATCATCTAACTTAAACTTCAATGGACCAAGATCTGGAGGCATTGGAACGTTTGCAATTCCATTTGGACCCTTACTCCATGATGAGTTAAGTAGAACCAAACGAACGATTTCACCAAAACCTAAAGTAACAATGGCAAGATAATCACCGCGCAAGCGAAGAGTTGGAAGACCCAGAATTACACCGGCCAACATCGCAAAGCCAATACCAAATGGCATGATCTCCCAGGTGTTAAGTCCTGTAGTGGTTCCCATGATTGCCATTGTGTAAGCACCGATTGCAAAGAAAGCCACATAACCCAGATCGAGCATTCCTGACTTACCAACCACAATGTTTAGGCCAAGTGCCATAAGAACGAAGATTCCCACTGGATAAACCAAAACAGCGTCATAGGCAGCGATAGGAGTAGCTAAGAATGAAGCTCCTGCAAAGGGAAGAAGTCCAACAAGAATGACTGAACCAATTGCAATTGCAACACGCTTGGAACGATTAGCACGCTCCCAAATTCCTGCACCCCAGTCACGAAGATTCCAATAGTTTCTAATTTTCATGAGTTATGCCCTCGTTGTCTGAACGGCTTCGCCAAATAGACCATTTGGCTTGAAGAGAAGAACAAGAACCAAGACGATAAAGACTGTTACTGCCTTCCACTGTGTACCTAGGACAGCTGAGGCGTAGACCTCAAGAAGACCAAGGCTAAGTCCACCGAAGAAAGCACCTCGGATATTTCCGATTCCACCGAGGACCGCTGCTGTAAATGCAGCCATACCCATTGTGAAACCAATATTAAATTTAGTGTATTCAAATACTGTGATGTAGAAGAAGCCTGCAGCACCTGTTGCTAAGCCACCAACAAGAAACGTTGTGGTGATAACACGGTTGAGGTTTACACCCATAAGCTTTGCTGCATCTTCATTCATTGATACTGCGCGAATCGCCTTACCCATTCGTGAGAGCTTAATAAATCGCTCAAGAACAAAGAAGATGAGTGCTGCAGCAATAATTGTAATTACTGTGTCGAGGCGGATGTTTGCACCCCATACTTCAGTCAAAATGATTTTTTCAAGAACGCGCGGAGATCCAACTGGTCGTGAATTGGTCAAAAGACGCATTACTTCCTGTAGCGCAATTGAGATACCAATTGCAGAAATAAGAGTTGCTAGTCGGTTAGTACCCTTCATGCGAAGGCGACGGTAAGCAACGAATTCAACAAAGACTGCTGTTAGACCTGCAACTAGCATTGACATAAACAAACTTGTAACCAATACCAAGGCCAGCTTTGCACCCGTTGCCGGTTCTGAAGTTTGTGTGTAATGAAAAATATCGCGTGAGGTTATGACAGTTCCAAAAGTTCCCCACATAAAGATTTCGGAGTTCGCAAAGTTAATCATGCGTAGTACTCCATAAACCATGGTGTAGCCGAGGGAGATCAAAACGTAAATAAATCCAAGGGCGATTCCTGCAATTGTCAGCGACCAGAACTGATCAATTAATACTGCAAACATTGTTCTCCTTCGCTATTGCCTCTGCGCGAGTATAAAGGTAGATGTTACGCAAGAGGTGGGTGTCTTGGCCTCTTTTTCAAGAGATTTCCAAAACACCCACCAACTTGTTAAGCGTCAGTCCTAGTTAATTACTTGATGATTCCTGTGTTAACTAGAACACCATTCTTAGTTGTGAAACCAGCAAATAGTCCGTATGAAATGTCGCCATTCTTATCGAACTTAATTGTGTTTCCAGAGATGCTCTTCCCGCTGTAAGCGTTAACGAAAGCAAGCATCTTTGTACGTGTTGTCTTGCCAGCCTTGATTCCAGCTAGCAAGATGTTTGCAGCATCGAATGACTCAACTGAGTAAACACCAGATGAAACGCCCATCTTCTTTACGAAGTCAGCTTCCATCTTCTTGTCTACGCCAGCAAGACCGCCCACGCCAGTAACCTTTGAACCTTCAGCTGCAGCTCCTGCAAGCTTTGGGAACTCCTGGTTGAATACTCCGTCGCCGCCAGCAAATACTGCCTTTGAACCTGAGTCACGAAGCTGCTTGATGAACACAGCAGCTTGGCTGTAGTAACCAGTGTAGATAACAACAGTTGCGCCAGATGTCTTGATCTTTGCAATTGTTGGGCTGAAGTCTGTAGTTGTGTTTGGAACTGAATCTCCACCAACAACTGTTGCTCCAGCAACCTTCTTCAAACCAGCTTCAACGAAGCCACGAAGAGGTACTGCGTATGCTGATTGGTCATCGAATACGAAAACCTTTGCAGCTGAAACGCCTGCTGTTGCGTACTTAGCCAAAGCTGGACCCTGAAGGTCATCTTTACCTACGACGCGGTGGAAAATTGGTCCACCAAAGTCAGGAGATGTTGGATCAGTTAGTGACACGCGTGTTGCTGATGGTGAGATCAACGCCATGTTTACTGACTTGTAATATGGAAGTGAAGCAATTGTTGCACCTGAGTAAGCAGGTCCTACAACGCCAAGAACGTTCTTGTTTGATGCAACGCCTGGAGCAACTGTTCCAGCTACTGCTGGGTCTCCCTGGTCATCGATTGAAACAAGCTTGATCTTGAAGCCTGGGTTCTTTGCTTCGAATAGTTTGATTGCATACTTAACTGCGTTTTGCTCATCGATACCTGTTGATGCTTCTCCACCTGAAAGTGGGCCTTGGTAACCGATTGTGTAAGTCTTTGCAGCTGCACTAGCTGATGGAACTGATGCGATACCGAAAGCAACGGCTGCAGCAGTAACAATGGCAAGTGAACTCTTAATCTTCTTGTTCATTTAGTGCCTTTCCTGTTCTTGTGTCCCGGGACAGGGAGGCGCTTAGGGTAATGGCTGGGATGAGGGTTTAACAAGCCCGATTAAGCATGAAAAGCGCCTATTGCGTTTCATTTATGTAACGTTTTGGGCAGAACCAAGGAGGTCAGCTCTGGGGCACGGCCTCTGGGCTAATGACGGCCTCGGCCACCTGTTTCATCGTTAATCGACGATCCATGGCCGCTCTTTGAATCCAGGAAAAAGCCTCTGGCTCTGAGAGATTAAGTGCCTTCATCAAAATACCTTTTGCTCTATCAATAATCTTTCGTGTCTCTAAGCGATCATGCAGATCTGCAACCTCTGCGGCAAGTGAGCGCATCTGTGTGTGACGACTAATTGCAATTTCAATGGCCGGAACTAAATCTCCGATAGTAAATGGTTTAACAACATATGCCATCACCCCAGCATCGCGTGCTCTATCAACTAATTCTTTTTGAGAAAACGCCGTCAACATCAATACGGGTGCTAGATCAATAATTTTCTCTGCAGCCGATATTCCATCTAGGACTGGCATCTTCACATCAAGGATTGCTAAATCTGGTTTGTGTTCATTTGCTAGATCAATAGCTTCTTGTCCATTAGTTGCCTCTGCTACAACTTCATATCCAGCAACTTGCAACATCTCAACGAGGTCCATGCGAATGAGCGCTTCATCTTCAGCAACGAGGATGCGAACCTTTTGTGTCATGTGCCCCGAGTCGGATTTGAACCGACACTGTGCAGTGTTTGAGACTGCCCTCTCTACCGTTGGAGTACCGAGGCCTTACGCGATAACCGAACGGTGCCAATCTTAGCGGTAAGCCGCAGCTACCCCACCAACAGCATCTCCCACGCGGTGAACGCGCATCGCGTTCGTTGAACCTGGAATTCCAGGAGGAGAACCAGCAACAATCATCACTTGATCACCTAATTGAGCGCGACCTGAATCAATAAGGACTGTGTCAACCAGTTTCACCATTTCATCGGTTGCACCGACGATTGGAGTAAGCATTGATTCAACGCCCCAAGTAAGTGCAAGGCGGTTATACGTACCAACCTCTGGGGTCATGGCAAGAATTGGAATAGGTGAGCGCAAACGAGACATGCGACGTGCTGAATCTCCACTTTGCGTAAATGCCACTAAATACTTTGCATCAACAATTGCGCCAACCTCAGTTGCAGCCTTTGTTATTGCCCCGCCCTTAGTACGTGGGGCTGTCTTTATTGGGCGAATACGATCAAGTCCGCCTTCTTCAGTCTTTTGAATGATACGAGCCATTGTTTGAACGGCCTCAATTGCAAACTCTCCGACACTTGTCTCTCCTGAGAGCATCAGAGCATCTGCGCCATCTAAAACTGCGTTTGCGCAATCTGTTGCTTCAGCGCGCGTTGGACGTGAATTTGTAATCATGGAATCAAGCATCTGTGTGGCAACAATTACCGGCTTTGCCATATCTCGCGCTAACTCAACGCACTGCTTTTGCACCAATGGCACATCTTCAATGGGAAGCTCCACACCAAGATCACCGCGAGCAACCATGATGCCATCAAAGGCATCAACGATTTCAACAAGGTTTTCAACTGCCTGCGGCTTCTCAATCTTTGCAATGACTGGAACGCGAATACCTTCTTCATCCATAATCTTATGAACATCTTTAATATCTTCGGCGCTTCTAACAAATGAGAGCGCAATAAAATCGGCGCCAGCGCGCAAGCCCCAGCGAAGGTCTTCAATATCTTTTTCAGATAGTGCGGGAACTGACACTGCAACGCCAGGCAGGTTGATTCCCTTGTTGTTACTGACTGCGCCAGGTTCAATAACTTTAGTTATAACGTCATTTCCCTTAACTTCAACTACTTCAACAGTTACTTTTCCATCATCGATCAGAATGCGATCTCCAGCTTTGCAATCTCCTGGTAAACCTTTGTAAGTAGTTCCAACGCGCTCTTTAGTTCCCTCAACATCATCAACTGTGATTGTGAAAATATCCCCGCGAGCTAAATCATGTGGTCCAGCCTTGAAGCGAGCGAGGCGAATCTTTGGACCTTGAAGGTCAACAAGAATGGCCACTGGACGACCGGCAGCTTTTGCTGCATCGCGCACTGAATCAAGACGAGCTTGGTGCTCTTCATATGAACCGTGAGAAAGATTCAAACGTGCCATATTCATTCCAGCGTCAATGAGCTGCTTCACCTTTTCAGGAGATTCAACTGCTGGACCCATCGTGCACACGATTTTTGCTCTACGCATATTCCTACCTTAAACCATTAGTTGACGGGTTGTTGGCTCTATCGGTGATGGAAGCTGAGTCTCCCCAGTGAGATATCTATCAACGGCTGCTGCTGCACTTCGACCTTCTGCAATTGCCCAGACAATAAGTGATTGTCCGCGCCCTGCATCTCCTGCAACGAAAATACCTTCTTCACTTGTTTCAAAGTCGGCATTACGAGCGATGATTCCTCGATCATCTAACTTTACTTCTAACTGTGAAATTAGATCTGATTGTTCAGGACCTGTAAAGCCCATTGCCAGGAATACAAAATCTGCGGGAATCTCTTTGGCTGTTCCAGGAACTGGTTCGAACTTTCCATTTTCAAACTTTGTTTCAACGATGCGGATGGCACGCAGATTTCCATCAGCATCTCCCAAAAACTCTTCAGTGCTTACTGAGAACATGCGGTTATCTGTCTCTTCATGCGCACTTGAAACGCGATAAATCATTGGATATGTCGGCCATGGTTGTGAACCAGGACGCTCATCACTTGGTCGAGGCATAATTTCAAGCTGAGTAATACTTGCAGCACCTTGGCGAATTGATGTTCCTAGGCAATCTGCCCCAGTGTCACCGCCACCAAGAATCACTACATGCTTTCCTGCAACATTGATCGGTGAAACCTCAATCTCACCAAGTGCTTGCTTATTGCCCCAAGGCAAAAACTCCATGGCTTGGTAGACGCCCTTAAATTCACGGCCAGGAATTGGTAGGTCGCGCCATTTAGTTGCACCCACTGCAAGAACAATTGCATCGTATTTCTTGCGAAGATCAGCACCTGTTAACTCAGTTCCAACGTCAACACCTGCACGAAAACGTGTTCCCTCTTTTTCCATCTGAGCCAAGCGGCGATCAAGGATGTGTTTTTCCATCTTAAACTCTGGAATTCCATAACGAAGAAGGCCACCAATTTTGTCGGCTCTCTCATAAACGGCAACAGTGTGACCAGCGCGTGTGAGCTGTTGGGCCGCAGCTAAACCTGCAGGACCTGAACCAATAACTGCAACAGTCTTACCAGTGATGCGATCTGGAGCCAGAGGCTTCACTTCACCATTATCGAAAGCCTCTTCAATGGTGCGCAGCTCTACTTGCTTAATTGTCACAGCATCACGATTGATGGCAACAACACAAGCAGTCTCACATGGTGCTGGGCACAAACGTCCAGTGAACTCAGGAAAGTTATTTGTGGCATGCAGGCGGTTAATCGCCTCAGTCTTATCTCCGCGCCAAATCAAGTCATTCCATTCAGGAATTAGATTTCCAAGTGGGCAACCTGAGTGACAGAAAGGAATACCGCAATCCATGCAACGGCCAGCTTGCTTTTGCAGGTGCTCAAAACTTTGTGGCTCATAAACTTCGCGCCAATCTTGAATGCGGACATCTACTGGACGACGTGTTGGAGTTTCACGCTCAGTTGTCATAAAGCCTTTTGGATCAGCCATTTGCAGCAACCTCCATTACTAAAGCATCTACCGGCAAACCTTCACGAGTAGCACGTGCCATTGCATCTAGTACGCGCGCATAATCACGTGGCATAACCAGAGAGATTCTCTTAATTGCACTGTCCCAATCCTTGATGAGATCGCTAGCAACAACAGAGCCAGTTTCTTCGGCAAAATCTGAAATCAACGTGCGAAGAATCTCTTTTTGATCTTCTGGAACAGCAAGAATGTCCACCATATCTGTGTTCACATTTGCTGGATCAAGATCTAAAACAAAAGCGCGTCCGCCAGACATTCCAGCAGCAAAGTTACGACCAGTTCGCCCAAGAACAACTACAGCTCCCCCAGTCATGTATTCACAACCGTGATCACCAATACCTTCAACAATTGCCGTGGCTCCTGAGTTTCTAACACAGAAGCGCTCACCAACAACTCCACGAATCATGATCTGGCCAGATGTTGCGCCATAACCAATAACGTTTCCGGCGATCACATTTTCAAATGAGTTGAAAGTTGATTTTTCATCTGGTCGAACAATGATGCGACCGCCTGAAATTCCCTTACCCACATAGTCATTGGAATCACCATAAAGGCGAATCGTTAGACCACGCGGAATGAAAGCACCGAGCGACTGTCCAGCTGAACCATGCAGAGTCACATCGATAGTGTCATCAGGTAATCCTGCTCCCCCATGCTTGCGTGTGATTTCAGCGCCCAACATCGTTCCAACTGTTCTATTGACGTTTCGAACAGGAAGATCAATGCGGACTAATTCT
>JBDLTD010000026.1:0-9717 GCA_039799185.1 Actinomycetota bacterium
TGAGAGTAGAGAAGTAATGCGCGTTGGAGTCATAACTTTTCCTGGCACACTCGATGATCGAGATGCTGCTCGCGCAGTAGTTGCCGGAGGATCAGAGGCAGTTTCGCTATGGCATGCCGATGCTGATCTAAAAAGCGTTGATGCTGTTATTTTGCCTGGTGGATTTTCTTACGGTGACTATCTGCGCTGCGGTGCTATTTCTCGCTTTGCACCAGTGATGCAGTTGGTTATTGAAGCGGCAGGTAAAGGAATGCCTGTTCTAGGTATTTGTAATGGTTTCCAAGTTCTCTGTGAATCACATTTGCTGCCAGGAGCTCTTACCAGAAACTCAGATCTTCACTTTCTGTGCAGAGACCAAGAGATTGAAATAGTTAATAACACAACCCCGTGGACTTCTTCCTATAAAGCAGGAGAAAAGATTGTTATCCCGCTAAAGAACGGTGAAGGATCTTTTCAGTGTGATGACACCACCCTTGCTGAATTAGAAGGTGAAGGCCGAGTCATTGCTAGATATGTGGGCCAAAACCCTAACGGGTCAAGGAATTTGATCGCTGGAATAACAAATGCACGGGGCAATGTGGTGGGCCTTATGCCTCACCCAGAACATGCAATTGATGAGTTAACTGGCCCATCGGCCCAAGGTCTTGGCTTCTTTACTTCTATTCTTAATGCGATGGTGAAGTAAATGGCCTTAGATACTGTCCTTATTGCGCAATCTAGCCCTGATAACGTTCAACCATTTGCTGAGCTTGGATTAAAAGCTGATGAATATGCACGCATTAAGGAAATCTTAGGTCGCCGCCCAACTTCATCTGAGTTAGCGATGTATTCAGTGATGTGGTCAGAGCATTGTTCTTATAAATCATCAAAAGTACACCTCAAGCAATTTGGAGAAAAAGCACCGAAATCTGATGCGTTGTTAGTTGGTATTGGTGAAAATGCTGGAGTGGTAGATGTTGGTCAAGGCTATGCAGTTACTTTCAAAATTGAATCACACAACCACCCTTCTTTCATTGAACCGTATCAAGGCGCAGCAACTGGTGTTGGCGGAATCGTGAGAGATATTTTGACAATGGGTGCACGACCAATTGCAGTTATGGATCCATTACGATTTGGTCCAGCAGATGCACCAGACACACGACGAGTTTTACCTGGCATCGTTGCCGGTGTTGGTGGATATGGAAACTGTTTAGGTCTTCCTAATATTGGTGGCGAGGTTGTCTTTGATGAAACATATATTGGTAACCCATTGGTTAATGCGCTCTGTGTTGGAGTAATGAAGCACAGTGATATTAAGTTAGCTAAAGCAGCTGGTGCTGGAAATCTTGTAGTTCTCTATGGAGCTAAGACTGGTGGGGATGGAATTGGCGGCGTATCAGTTCTTGCCTCAGAAACTTTTGGTGCTGGTGGTTCTACCAAGCGTCCAAGCGTTCAAGTAGGAGATCCATTCGTTGAGAAGGTTCTTATTGAGTGTTCTTTGGAAATCTTTGCTGAAGATCTAGTTATTGGTATCCAAGACCTTGGCGGAGCAGGCTTATCGTGTGCAACAAGTGAATTAGCCTCAGGGGGCAGCGGGGGTATGAAAGTAGCCCTGGACAAGGTTCCTTTGCGCGATCCATCCCTTTCTCCTGAAGAGATTTTGATGTCAGAGTCACAAGAGCGCATGTGTGCCATCGTTGAACCAAGCAAGATCAATCGATTCCTAGAGATTTGTAAGAAATGGGATGTAACTGTCACAGTTATTGGCGAAGTAACTGATGGTGATCGATTAGAGATTACATGGAATGGCGAAGTAATCGTCAATGTTCCACCTCGCACTGTGGCCCATGAAGGCCCTGTCTATAACCGCCCACTTGCACAACCTGCATATATCAATCAAGTGAATTCACAAAAAGTAAATGTTCCAATGCCAAGTGGTGCTTCTGAAATTAAGGCAGCAGTTCTCAAACTTGCAGGTGCCCCAAACTTGGCTGACAAATCCTGGGTAACCGCTCAATATGATAAATATGTTCAGGGAAACACCATTCAAGCCCAACCAGATGATTCTGGAATGGTTCGCCTTGATGAGAAAACACATTTAGGTGTTGCAATCTCAACAGATGCAAATGCCAACTGGTCGTATTTAAATCCTTACCAAGGTGCAAAGTTGGCTTTAGCAGAAGCTGCGAGAAACATTGCTACTGCTGGTGCTAGACCACTAGCCGTTACAAACTGTCTTAACTTCGGTTCTCCCGAAGATCCAGGTGTGATGTGGCAGTTTGCTGAATCTGTGCGTGGTTTAGCAGATGGTTGTTTAGAGATGGGCTTGCCTGTTACAGGCGGAAACGTTTCTTTCTATAACCAAACAGGCGCAGTGGCTATCTTGCCAACACCTGTTATTGGCGTGCTGGGTGTAATTCAAGATGTTCGCAAGCGAACACCGATGAGCTATAAAACAAGTGGACTTGAACTATTTTTATTAGGAGAAACTAAAGAAGATCTAGCGGGAAGTGAATGGGCTTTCTTGCATGGACAGCGCGTTGGGCAATCTCCAGATGCTGATTTAGCCCGTGAAATGCGCCTTATTGAGCTATTACTAGAGGGCAATGCTTTCTTTAACGCTGCTCATGATTTAAGCCAGGGCGGACTATCAGCTGGATTAACTGAAATGGTTTTGCGCCATAACGTTGGAGCGACTATCTCTTTATCTAATCCAGCAATTGATCTTTTGAGTGAAACTCCAGGACGAGTTATCGTGGCGGTAGAAGCAAGTAAGGCTTCCCAATTACAAGCTCTAGTAACTAAGTACTCCATTGCAATCTTCAAGCTGGGTACTACCGGTGGAGATTCATTAACGATTAATGATGCTGTGATTTCATTAGATGAACTGCGCACAGTTCACACTTCTACGTTCCCACGATTGTTTGGATAAGAAATATGCGCGATCAAGTGGTCTTAGAGGAAGTAAAGAGCACACTTGCACTCCTTACTGCCAAGGCACCTGGTCGCGCCATTGAAGTTCGAGTTCCACCCTATGCAGCAGTGCAATGCGGTGACGGACCAACACATACTCGTGGAACTCCGGCAAATGTTATTGAGATGAGCGCCCCAACATGGTTGGCGTTGGCTAAAGGTGAAATCCTTTGGGCAGATGCGCTAAATAATGGCGACATCATCGCTTCAGGGGTTCGAGCAGATCTATCAGAGTATTTACCACTTAGGATTCAATCATGAGACGCCCAGATGGATTACTCAACCACAACGTCTTGGGTGAAGATAAAGGACCACAGGATGCATGTGGTGTTTTTGGTGTGTGGGCACCGGGCGAAGAAGTTGCAAAGTTAACTTTCTACGGTTTGTATGCCCTTCAACACCGAGGTACTGAGTCTGCGGGAATTGCAACAAGTGATGGAAGCAGAATTCTTGTTTACAAAGATATGGGATTGGTTTCACAAGTCTTTACTGAAAGTGACTTAGCTACTCTTCCTGGTGATTTAGCTATTGGTCATTGCCGATACAGCACCACAGGATCGAGCACCTGGGTTAACGCCCAACCAACACTGCGCCCAACTAAGTACGGCACACTGGCTTTAGCCCACAACGGAAACCTCACCAATACTGGTGATTTAGCTGAATTAGTCCAAAAGCTTGAACCAAGTAATGCTCGTGAAGGTGGAGCCACAACAGATACTGAAATTATGACTGCACTCATCTCATTGCAAAATGAGAAAAATGTTGAAGCCAGTGCAATGACCGTGCTTCCACAACTTGAAGGCGCTTTTTCTCTTGTCTTTATGGATGAACACACTTTGTATGCAGCCCGTGATCGCCATGGTGTTCGACCATTAGTACTAGGCAAGTTAGAAAATGGTTGGGTTGTTGCATCTGAATCAGCTGCCCTAGATATTGTTGGCGCAGCATTTGTTCGTGAGATCGAACCAGGTGAGTTTGTTGCAATCGATGCTAATGGTGTTCGTTCAGAGCGCTGGGCTGTAGCTGAACCTAAGGGTTGTTTATTTGAATATGTATATCTAGCTCGACCTGACACAACAATTGCAGGTCAGGGAATTCATGCAACTCGTGTTCGCATTGGTGAACGTCTAGCAAAAGAAGCACCAGTTGAAGCAGATCTAGTAATTCCAGTTCCTGAATCAGGAACACCTGCTGCAATTGGTTATGCAAAAGGCTCGGGTATTCCATTTGGAATGGGCTTAGTGAAGAACTCATACGTTGGTCGCACATTTATTCAACCATCACAAACAATTCGCCAACTTGGTATTCGCTTGAAGCTCAACCCACTTCGTGAAATTATTGAAGGCAAGCGCATTGTGGTTGTCGATGACTCGATTGTTCGTGGAAATACACAGCGGGCCATTGTTCGTATGTTGCGCGAAGCTGGAGCACGTGAGATTCACGTGCGAATCTCGTCGCCACCAGTTAAATGGCCATGTTTCTATGGAATCGATTTCGCTACTCGCGCTGAATTAGTTGCAAGTGGATTAGAGGTTGAAGAGATTCGACGCTCTATTGGCGCAGATTCTCTGGGATATGTCTCTCTTGAAGGTTTAATTGAATCCACTCAGGTGGAGGAAAATAAGCTATGCGGGGCATGCTTTACGGGCCAATATCCAATCCGAATCCCTGCAGATATGTCTGAGGGCAAGATGCGCCTTGAAATAACAGAAGTGCATGGTCATTAAATGAGTACGTATAAAGATGCTGGCGTTGATATCGATGCAGGAGATCGCGCTGTTGAATTAATGAAAGCATCAATTGCCAAAGCATCACGCCCAGAAGTGATGGGTGGTATCGGCGGCTTTGCTGGGTTATTTGATGCAAGTGCGTTGAAGAATATGAAGAAGCCTTTGCTTGCTACTTCAACTGATGGTGTGGGGACAAAGACTGAAATAGCACGAGCTATTGGTAAATACGACACCATTGGAGAAGATCTTGTTGCAATGGTTGTTGATGATTTAGTTGTCTGTGGAGCCGAACCATTATTTATGACCGACTACATTGCAGTTGGAAAAGTTATCCCAGAGCGAATTGCAGAGATAGTTTCAGGAATTGCACGTGGTTGTGAAAAAGCAGGAACAGCTTTAATTGGGGGAGAGACTGCAGAGCATCCAGGTTTGCTCGCTGATGATGAGTTTGATGTTGCCGGTGCTGCAACTGGAGTTGTAGATGCAGATTTGCAGTTAGGAGCGCACTTAGTTCAAAAAGGTGATGTTTTAATTGCTATGCCATCAAGTGGCTTTCACGCTAATGGCTTCTCACTCGTTCGACATATTATTAAAACTGCCAAGCTCTCACTTGATGCCCACGTGAGTGAATACGGCAAAACATCTGGAGAAGTGTTTTTAACTCCTACTGAAATCTATGCACTGGATTGTTTAGCGTTAATTAGATCAATGCAGGGAAAGCTGCGTGGGTTTTCACATATTACGGGCGGTGGAATTGCAGAAAATACTGCGCGCGTAATTCCAGATCACTTGAGTGCAATTTATGATCGCTCCACATGGTCAATTCCAGTTGAGATGGATTACTTAGCCAAAGTTGGTGGAGTGCCCCAGGCTGATATGGAGCGAACCTGGAACTGTGGCATTGGGATGACGGCGATAGTGGCAGCTGATTCAGCCGATATAACCCTTCGTTCCCTGGCTGCTCGGGGAATGAAAGCATGGGTCGCAGGCGTTGTAGAGGAGCGGATGGCCTCCAATCCACGCTCAACTTTGGAAGGCACCTACAGAGCGCGATAACCTACGCCTCTGAACAACACGTACTTAGTGAAGGAGCTCGCATATGGGTCGCGGCCGAGCCAAAGCAAAACAGACCAAAGTTGCACGTGATTTGAAATATAACTCACAAGATATGGATTTAGATCGTCTTACGAAAGAACTTCATGGCGACGTTGAACCTTCACGCAATCGGGATGACGATGATCCCTTTGCCGAAGGCAATTACATTCCACGTGCGTGAGACCTACACCGTACGTAGCTTCACTGAGAGTTTACGAACCACTCTCAGCATTTGAACCTGCTGACCGTTTGCGTTGGCAATCAATTGACATCAGTGAACAGAGTTATGTAAATGAAGAAGCCTTTGCTCTACATCGCACAGTAGTTCCTGAACCACCAGCAGGACGCCCCGATGGTGTTCATATTTTAGATATTGAAGGCGAACGCTATGTTGCACCGTGGTCAACTGCAACTCGTTGTTGGGCAGCGCTAGATAACTTTAAAGATTCACTACCAAGTAGTGTGGTTCCATATTTTGTTTCACCTGCAATGGAAGAAGTAATTACTGCAGGGGTTGATTTATTAGAAGATAAAGTTCCACATATTTTAAATGAGACCTGGGTTATCCCACCACGTTGGTTCTTACTCTTTATGCCAGATGAGCGAACTCGTGGCGAGAACAAAGACGGATTATTCACAACAGCATGTGCAACTATTGCAAATGCAAAGGCCCGCGCAGAAGTAGCACACACCACGGTTGTTAATGCATTTGGTGAAGGTCCAGTTGAACAGGATCTAGAAAACCTACTTGCATGGTTAGAAATGTTTCATCCAAAGTCATATGTGGAATTAGATTACGGCGGCCTTGCACAGTATTTGAATAAAGCGCTGCGAGATAACAATGAAGATGGATTAATGGCTGACACATCTATTGAAGATGTCTTGCAATCTCTCTCTGGCCTTGCAGCAGCCGATGGTTCATTGGCAGGTCAGGGATATGAGCGTTTGATGTCACGCTGGCGCAGGGTTCAAGCCCTGGAATCAGCCAATTAATTCATCTTTTTCATATTGCATCCCAGCGGCTTAATCGGAATACTTCACCACAATACGGAGCAATTCGGACACTGCTGACTAGGAAATAGAAGGAGATGAACATGGCTCGCTTGCCTGATGCTGAAGTTCTATTAACTCCTAAAGAGGTAGCTGCCCGTTTTCACGTTAACCCAAAGACTGTGACCAGATGGGCAAAGGCAGGCAAGTTAACTGCGATCCGCACCCTAGGCGGACACCGTCGATACCGTGAATCTGAAGTTCTTGAGCGTCTGCGTGAGTACAAAGAGAGTTCAAGTTAACTAGTAAGGTTGTCTCATGAGCGAAAAAAATGATGACATGAAGGCAAGAATGCTTGCTGCCCTTGAAGCAAAGAAAAACAAACCAGGTGCACCAGGTACTCAGACACATGCTGAAACTGGATCAAAGATTCGCGGCGGACAACGCAGTGGAGGAGCTCCACAGGTTCAGCGCAAGGCCGGTCCGTCAGGCTCTGGCTCTGCTGGCTAAGTGTCAGATCAACTCTTAATTGAAATTAGAGTTCGTCCAAATTCTTCACGAAACAAAGTTGGTGGAAGCGTTGGTGACCCACCACGTTTAGTTGTTGCAGTGCAAGCACCTGCAGTTGATGGCAAAGCAAATGAAGCAGTAGTAAAAGAGTTGGCGAAAGCTTTTGATTGCCGCGCTCGCGATTTCACCATTGTTTATGGCGAATTAGGTCGCGACAAACGTTTACTAATTACCGGTGATGTTGCAGCTCTAGAAAAGAAGTATCTAGAACTACAGCAGACCGCGACGCTTCAACAGCGGCTCGATCTTTGAATCACGTCCGCGGAAATTGCGGAACATCTGCATTGAATCAATAGATCCACCGCGGCCGAGCAAAGTGTTTCTAAAGTGCTCACCGTTCTTGCGTTGCAATCCACCGTTTTCTTTAAACCAATCCACGGTGTCCGCGTCCAGTACTTCTGACCAGATATAGCCGTAGTAGCCAGCTGAATATCCGCCAGCAAAGATGTGTGAGAAATAAGTGGAGCGGTAACGAGTTGGAACTGGCGCAAAATCAAGGCCATAGTCCTTAATTGCTTGGGCTTCAAAGGCCTCTACATCGCTAACTTTTGATGCCTCTTCAGTAGTCAACGAGTGCCACGCTAAATCCAAGATAGCTGCAGCTAAGTAGCTTGTAGTTGCATGTCCTTCATTAAAAGTTGATGCAGCATCGAGATTATCAATCCACTCTTGTGGCAGTTTCTCGCCAGTTTCAAAGTGACGTGCGTAGTTTTCAACAACTTCAGGCCACAAAATCCACATCTCATTGACTTGAGATGGGAATTCAACGAAGTCACGTTGAACACTTGTCCCTGAAACGCGTGGGTATTTAACTTGTGAAAGTAGCCCGTGCAGAGCATGGCCGAACTCATGGAACAAAGTTGTCGTTTCAGAGAAAGTCAGCAACGTTGGTTTTCCTGCTGGAGGCTTTGGAATGTTGAGGTTGTTAACCACCACAGGCAGTTGATTGAAAAGGAAGTTCTGATCAACCAAGTTATTCATCCAGGCACCACCACGCTTTGAATCACGTGTGTAGAAGTCGCCAATGAAGAGTCCTAACTTTGAGCCATCTTCATTGAATACTTCAAAAGCACGTGCCTCTGGGTGATAAGTGACTAAATCAGGACGTTCTTTAAAAGTGATACCGAATAGTTTGTTTGCAGCAAAGAAGATTCCATTGGCAAGTACTGATTCGAGTTCAAAGTAAGGACGCATCTTGCTGGTATCAATGTTGTATTTTTCAAGACGAACTTGCTCGGTATAAAAGCCCCAGTCCCAACTTTCAATCTCTGTACCTGCAGATTTTTTGAGGTCTTGTGCTTCGCCCTGTGCATTTCGCACAGCAGCTGGCGCGATCTTTCGAAGCATCGCGTGGACGTTGTCTGGATGCTCTGCAGTTTGAACGGCAATGACATGCTCAGCGTGAGTGTTTTTACCAAACAACTTGGCACGCTCTGCTCGCAGCTTTACTACTTTAAGAATTACTGGCTTGTTGTCATTTTCGTTAGCGCGATTACCTTTTACTAGGGATTCCTGCATGATTTTCTTGCGAAGGGCGCGGTTAGTAAGGGAATCAAGGACTGGATTTCCAGAGAAATTCACCATACCGATAAGCCACTTACCTTCATGGCCACGATCTTTGGCAGCAGCTGCAGCTGATGCGATTTCATTCTCACTCAATCCATCAAGTTCTTCAATAGTATTAACTAGAACTGCTAAGTCGTTAGTGTCAGCTAAAACATTTTTAGAGAACTGTGTTTCTAGCTTTGAGAGTTCTTCATTGAGCTCTTTCAGGCGATCGCGTTGTGATTCAGATAAATGGGCACCAGCGTGGATGAGATCTTTGTAGTAGCGCTCAAGTAGCCAAGCATCTTCAGTGTTGAGGCCAATAGATTCACGGTTGTCATAGAGAGATTTGATGCGGGCATAGAGAGCAGGATTTAGATTGATTGCATCCTGATGAGCAGCAAGCTTGGGTGCCATCTCTTCTTCAATTTTATCCATAGCATCATTTGTATCACTCGATGATTTGTTAAAGAAAACTAAAAGCGTGCGCATTAACATCTGCCCACTTTTTTCCAAAGCAACAATCGTGTTTTCAAAAGTCGCAGCACCTGGTGTGTCCAGGATTGCCTGAACTTCTGCTAACTGTTGTGTGCAGCCTTCATAGAAAGCGGGGAGGTAGTGCTCTTCTTTTATGAGTGCAAAAGGTGGCAACTCAAAATCAAGGGCGCTTCTTTGGGCAAATGGATTCGCGTTAGTCATGGCGCAAACCCTATCGAGAATTTCTAGTTAACGAGGACGGCGGCGACGCTGACTTGAGTTCGGACGAGGGCGCTTATTGCCACCACTGCGTACTGACTTTTCAACGATTGGCTGGATGTATGGAACACCAGAAGGC
>JBDLTD010000027.1:0-9705 GCA_039799185.1 Actinomycetota bacterium
TCTCCGGAGTTGATGATTTCGACAATGGTTCTCTCGCCCATTGGTCCAGTTCCTTCGGAATTCTTTCGCACAGTCACGCACGTTACGCCATGCTTATTTAAAAAGGCTGCAGTTCCCTCCGTGGCTAAGATTCTAAATCCACATTCTTGCAAACCTAGCGCTGCATCAATGCCTGAATCCTTATCTTTATCAGCCAGCGAGATGAAAACGGTCCCTGATTTTGGAAGAGGACCAAAGGCTGCGATCTGGCTCTTGGCATAACTCTCACCAAAAGTTGGAGAAATGCCCATTACTTCTCCAGTAGAGCGCATTTCTGGTCCGAGTACTGCATCAACACCTCGACCATCACTTCTGCGGAATCGGTTCCATGGAAGTACTGCTTCTTTGACTGAAATACCCTTTGCTATTCCATCGCCTGTTGCTGGAAGAAGTTCTTCCGCGCGCAGCTCGGCGATGGTTGAACCAACTGAAATACGCGCTGCAGCCTTAGCTAACGGAACTCCAGTTGCTTTAGAAACAAATGGGACAGTGCGCGAGGCTCGAGGATTCGCTTCCAGCACATACAAAATATTATCCGCAATCGCAAACTGAATATTAATCAAACCTCGGACGTCCACGCCACGAGCAATCTTCTCGGTCGCCTTGCGAATTTCAACAAGTTGCTTTGCTGTAACAGTCATTGATGGCAGAACGCAAGCACTATCGCCGCTGTGAATTCCAGCTTCTTCGATGTGCTCCATCACGCCACCCAAAAATAGTTCTTCACCATCAAATAGCGCGTCAACATCAATTTCAATAGCACTATCTAGGAATCTATCTACAAGAACTGGGTGATCTGGCGTTATATCTGTAGCTCTCGTGATGAAACCACCCAAGGCAGCATCGTCGTAAACAATCTCCATTCCACGACCACCTAGAACAAAGGACGGACGAACAAGTACTGGATAACCAATTCTTTGCGCAATTGTGATCGCTTCTAATTGAGAAGCCGCCATACCGAATTCTGGCGCTGTTAAGCCCTGTTCTTTAAGAATATTTCCAAATGCTCCGCGCTCTTCAGCCAAATTGATTGCATCCGGAGATGTTCCAAGAATCGTTATACCAGCGGCCTTTAACCCTGCAGCAAGTCCCAGCGGAGTTTGTCCACCTAACTGCGTAATAACTCCAAGGACCGGCCCAGCAAGGGATTCGGCATGAACGACCTCAATAACATCTTCTAGGGTTAAAGGTTCAAAGTAGAGACGATTACTTGTGTCATAGTCAGTAGAAACGGTTTCAGGGTTGCAGTTGACCATAATCGTTTCATACCCGGCTTCACGCAAAACAAATGATGCGTGTACACATGAGTAATCGAACTCAATACCTTGACCGATACGGTTAGGCCCACTACCTAAAATAATTACTGCAGGTGTCGTGCGAGGCTTAACTTCGGTCTCTTCTTCATAACTTGAATAGTGATACGGAGTAAAGGCTTCAAACTCTGCTGCACACGTATCCACCGTCTTATAGACAGGGCGAATTCCTAAATGATGACGTTCGCGTCGAACATCCTCTTCGGATAATCCACGCAATGTAGCTATCTGATTGTCAGAGAAACCATTGCCCTTGGCCTCGCGCAGTTTCTCAGCAGTTAACTCTCCCAACTGAGTGAGAGCGAAAGCCTGCTCATTGATAATTTGAATCTGACGTAAGTACCAAGGATCGATTTTGGTTGCAGCAAAGACATCATCAATTGATGCACCCGCCCACATGGCTTTCTGTACCTGTTGCAAGCGATATTCCGTAGGAATCTTCATTGATACTAGGAGATTGGCTTTCTCCTGCTCACTTATCTGAGGCCAACTAAAGATGGCCTCCTTGCGCTCAAGTGAGCGAAGCGCTTTCATGAGAGCTTCTGAAAATGAACGACCGATAGCCATCGCTTCGCCAACACTCTTCATAGTTGTTGTTAAACGAGGATCCGCGTCAGCGAATTTCTCGAAAGCAAAGCGTGGAACTTTGACTACAACATAATCCAGGGTTGGCTCAAAAGAGGCTGGGGTGGTTTTAGTGATGTCATTTGTAATCTCGTCGAGTGTGTAGCCGATAGCAAGCTTTGTTGCAATCTTTGCAATAGGAAATCCAGTTGCCTTTGATGCTAAAGCACTTGATCGCGACACTCTAGGGTTCATTTCAATGACAATGATTCGACCATTCACAGGATTTACTGCAAATTGGATATTGCACCCACCAGTAGCAACTCCCACTTCACGAATAATGTCGATAGATAAGTCTCGAAGCTTTTGATACTCAACATCCGTCAAAGTCATCGCTGGTGCAACGGTGATGGAATCCCCCGTGTGAACGCCCATCGGATCAAGATTCTCAATAGTGCAAACAATGACCACGTTGTCTTTGTGATCGCGCATTACTTCAAGTTCATACTCTTTCCAGCCCAAAATTGATTCTTCAAGCAGAACCTCAGATGTTGGGCTATGGCGCAGACCAGCCCCTGCAATCTGTGAGAGTTCTTCCTCATTAAAAGCTATACCTGAACCAAGACCACCCATAGTAAAAGATGGACGCACAACAACTGGATAGTTAAGTTGAATAACTGCAGCGAAGATCTCTTCCATTGTGTGGCAAATAATTGACTTCGCTGACTCTCCCCCGACCTTTTCAACAATTCCTCTAAATAATTCACGGTTTTCACCACGTTGAATAGCATCAACATCAGCGCCAATTAGTTTGACTCCATACTTAGCTAATGTTCCGCGTTCGAAAAGACCAATCGCAGCGTTGAGGGCTGTTTGACCCCCTAGAGTTGCAAGAACCGCATCAGGCTTTTCCAGCGCAATTATCTGTTCAATAATCTCAGGGGTAATAGGTTCGATGTATGTTGCATCTGCAAACTCAGGATCCGTCATGATTGTTGCAGGATTTGAGTTAACCAAAATAACTCGAATACCTTCAGCTCGAAGAACGCGACAAGCCTGTGTGCCTGAATAATCAAATTCGCATGCTTGACCAATAACAATTGGACCACTACCAATTACTAAAACACTTTTAATCGAAGGATCTAGAGGCATTAGGCCTTCACCTTCTTCCCCATCAAATCAATGAAGCGATCAAAGAGGTAGGCAGCATCGTGCGGTCCGGCTGCAGCTTCAGGGTGATACTGAACAGAAAATGCTGCGCCTTCCAATAATTGCAATCCTTCAACAACACCATCATTCAAACAGACATGCGTGACTTCCCCAGGTCCATACACAGTTGTGAACTGAGCATCTGTCGGTGCCTTCAATGCAAAACCATGATTATGGGCAGTAATCTCAACCTTCTGCGTGTTCTTATCAATCACTGGTTGATTAATTCCTCGGTGACCGAACTGCAACTTATATGTTTCAAAACCAAGAGCGCGGCCCAAAATCTGATGCCCGAAACAAATACCAAAGATAGGGATATGTGCAGCTAGGACGGTTCGAACTAGCTCGATTGTCTCTGTCATCGTGGCTGGATCTCCAGGACCATTCGATAAGAAAAACCCATCAGGATTAATTGCTTGAATCTCTTCAAAAGTTGAATCATGAGGCATGACATGCACTTCAACTCCGCGCTGGGCCAACATTCTTGGTGTTGCAGCCTTAATTCCAAGATCCAAGGCAGCTACAACATATTTCTTCTTGCCAATGGCTGGAACAACATATGTTTGTGGAGTCGAAACATCCTTTACAAGATAGGCACCTGTCATTTGAGGAGATTTACGCACTTCAACAACCATCTCTTCACGAGTGAGCTCTAGACCAGAGAAGATTCCAACACGCATTGCACCACGATCACGCAGATGACGAGTGATGGCGCGAGTATCAACGCCTTGAATTCCAACAACGTTCTGCGAAATTAATTCGGCCTCGAGATCATTCTCAGAGCGCCAGTTAGAAGTCAAAGACGAGGGATTGCGAACAACGAAACCTGCAACCCAAATTTTTGAGGATTCATTATCTTGTGTGTTCATGCCGGTGTTACCGATATGCGGGGCAGTCATAACAACAACCTGCTTGTGATACGAAGGATCAGTTAATGTCTCCTGATACCCAGTCATGCCAGTTTGAAATACTGCTTCACCGAATGTGCGACCAGCGGCACCCCAAGAACGACCTTCGAAGATTCTGCCGTCATCTAAAACAAGGAATGCTTGTGCCATTACTGCACCACCTTGTCTATAACTTTTGAATCAATCATCGTTGCGCGACCACCAAAGAATGTATGAGTAACCAAGCCTGGCAATTCATAGCCATGGTATGGAGTATTGCGACTCTTAGATACAACCAAATCGCGATCTACAACCCAACTCTTGGTTGGATTAATCACAGTGATATGTGCGGCAGAACCAACAGTTAAGCTTTGTCCGTGGTTTGAATAGCGACCGATACGTGCAGGTGCCGTTGACATGCGATCTGCAACTGCGGTCCAATCCATTAATCCACTCTCCACCATGGTTTTGTTAACGATTGAGAGAGCTGTTTCTAATCCGATCATTCCAAATGATGCTTCTGCCCATTCACAATCTTTAGTCTCACTTGTGTGAGGAGCATGGTCCGTGGCGACGATATCAATGGTGCCATCGGCTAAAGCTTCGCGCAGGGCCATCACATCTTTACTGGTACGAAGTGGCGGATTGACTTTGAAGACTGGATCATACGAACTTGCTAGATCATCTGTTAATAACAAGTGGTGGGGTGTAACTTCGGCAGTTACTTGAATTCCACGTGCCTTAGCCCAACGAATAATCTCTACTCCCCCGGCTGTTGTGACATGGCAAATGTGTAAACGTGATTGCACATGATCGGCCAGCAAGACATCTCTGGCAATAATTGCTTCTTCAGCAATAGCTGGCCAGCCCTTTAAGCCCAACTTTGAACTGATGATTCCTTCATTCATTTGAGAACCAACTGTTAGGCGCGGCTCCTGTGCATGCTGAGCAATCACTCCATCAAATTTCTTGATGTATTCCAACGCTCTGCGCATCACTAGAGGGTCAAAGACGCAATTTCCATCATCACTAAAAACTCGAACACGGGCAACTGAATCAGCCATTGCACCGATTTCAGAGAGTTGTTCACCGTGAAGTCCTTGAGTGACTGCTCCGATTGGAAACACATCAACAAATCCGGCCTCTTGTCCTAAGCGATAAACCTGTTCAACAACACCTGCGGTATCTGCAACTGGTGACGTGTTGGCCATAGCTGAAAGTGCGGTGAAACCACCCTTTGCACCAGCACGGCTTGCACTTGCCACTGTTTCACTATCTTCACGTCCAGGTTCGCGAAGGTGAGTATGTAGATCAACCAATCCTGGCAGAACGATGCTGCCTTTAAGGTCAATCACATTTGCTTCTTTGTCAGAAATTGATGCTGAGATTTCTGTAATACGGCCATCAGTGATTAGAAGATCTGCCGCCTTGCCACCCAGAATCTGGCCACCTTTAAGTAGGAAACGTTGCACACTCATTAGTTGCTCCCAACTTCTAAAGGCCCACCTGCGAGCAAAACATACAAAATAGCCATTCTCACATTTACTCCATTGGTTACCTGTTCAACGATGACTGAGCGCGCACTATCTGCAACATCTGCAGCAATTTCTAATCCACGGTTCATAGGTCCTGGGTGCATAACAATTGCGTGCTTTGCCATTGCTGACATACGTTCTGAATTAAGACCGAAGTAACGTGAATACTCACGAGAATTAGGAAAGAAGAGATCAGTCATTCTCTCCTGCTGCACGCGCAGCATCATGACTGCATCAACATTGGGAATAACTGAATCAAAATCATATGAAATTGTTGCTGGCCAACTTTCCACACCAACGGGAAGCAATGTTGGTGGAGCGACCAGAACAACATCTGCGCCTAGCATTGAAAGTAGCAACACATTTGAGCGAGCTACACGTGAATGTAAGACATCGCCAACTATCGCAATGCGTAATCCCGTCAGATCACTTGCTCCTTTACCAAGATGTTTACGAATAGTGAAAGCATCAAGGAGGGCTTGGCTAGGGTGTTCGTGAGTACCATCACCGGCATTAATAACACTTCCCGACATCCATTCAAGATCTGCTAAGCGCTGGGCAGCGCCAGATGCAGAGTGGCGAATTACCACGGCATCTGCGCCCATAGCTTGCAAAGTTTGTGCAGTGTCTTTGAGAGACTCACCTTTACTTAAACTTGAACCTTTAGCGCTGAAGTTAATAACATCGGCTGAAAGACGTTTAGCTGCTGCTTCAAATGAGATTCTTGTGCGGGTGGAATCTTCTGCGAAAAGATTGACGATTGTGCGCCCACGAAGTGTTGGCAGCTTCTTTACTTGACCATCATTGATGCGTGCCAATTCGGTTGCTGTGTCCAGAATTCCAATTGCATCTATTGCACTCAGATCGTTGATTGAGAGGAGGTGACGCATTAGTTTGCCTCCCCTTCGATAACAACTTCGTCGACGCCATCTATCTCCGTCAGCGCGACTCTTACTGATTGCTTTTCTGACGTAGGAAGGTTTTTACCCACGAAATCTGCTCGAATAGGTAGTTGGCGATGTCCTCTATCAACCAGCACAGCTAATTGCACCGTGCGTGGACGTCCAACTTCACCGAGTGCATCGAGTGCTGCGCGAATTGTGCGGCCTGAATACAGAACGTCATCAATCAAGATGACATCTCGTCCTTGAATCCCTATAGGTGGAATCGATGTGGGCATGATTGCGCGTGGAGCACGAAGGCGTAGATCATCTCTGTATAAGGTGATGTCTAAAGTTCCGTGGGCAATGTCTTTTCCTTCAATAGAGCTCATAATCGCTGCGATACGTGCAGCAAGGTGAGCGCCCCGAGTAGGAATACCTAAGACAGTGATGTCAGATGAACCATGATTCTTTTCTAAAATCTCATGGGAAATGCGGGTCAACGCACGTGAAATATCCTGTGCGGACAGGGCTACGCTCATGTAAATCTCCTTCCCCACCTCGCAGGATGGGTCGTTAAAGGATGCGTGGGCGACTATATCAGCAACCTCTGGCCTCTGTGGATATCCAAAAATGGGTGTGGCATCACATGCCTAGCCTGTCCCCATGAACATAGAAATGGAAGAAATAGCCGCACGACTTCGCTCAATACGCCTTTCACGCAATCTGACCTTGGCCGATGTTGAAAGCAAAAGCCACAAGAAATTACGAGCAGTCGCCCTTGGCTCCTATGAACGTGGCGATAGAACATTGAGTGTTAAGAAAGCATCCGAACTCTCGGATTTCTACGAAGTGCCTTTGTCATATCTCTTAACTGGACACTCACCCACTCAAGGCCTCACGCACAAGATTGTGATGGATCTACGAAGAGTCCGAGAGCTTTCGGTCATATCTACAACTCAAAGCCTGACTCAGAAAATCCTATTTTCATTTCTCTTTGGCATAATAAAAGAGAGACAAGATTTTAATGGTGAAGTTCTCTCTTTGCGCACAAGTGATATCGAATATCTCACAATCACCATAGGTTGCAGCGACGAGGAGCTCAGAATCTATCTGGCCCAGAATAAACTGCTATGTGAAGCTAAAGGGACAAATTCTCTTTGAGTGATGAAATTCGACCTAAAACACCATGGATAAAACCGGAAGAGTCATCGGTAGATAGTTCTTTCGCCAAACTCAACGCCTCATCAATAGCCACGCTGTCTGGAATATCTGCTGCCCATAAAATCTCATAGATAGCTAGACGCAAGATATTGCGATCAACGTTTGGAAGTCGATCCATATCCCAGCCTTGGGCATAGGTAGTGATGAGTTCATCAATCTTTCGTGTGTTCTCGTTTACACCAACTACAAGTGAGCGAGTGTATTCACGGATTGGTCTTGCATCAGGTCCCTCTTCAACAATATCTCTAGCGTTGAGAGTATCTAAAGAATTGGTGCCACGAATATCGGCTTCGAAAAGCAGGTCTAGGGCTTGCTTTCTTGCTTTACTGCGAGCAGACACTAGTTGGCGCGGCCTTGGTATGACCCATCACGTGTATCAACCATGACAATCTCGTCCTGCTTGATAAAGAGTGGGACTTGAATTTCAATTCCAGTTTCAACAGTTGCTGGCTTAGTTCCACCAGAAGAGCGATCTCCTTGAATTCCTGGCTCTGTGTATGTAATACGCAAAGGAACTGATGCAGCTAATTCGATATAATGTGGATTTCCTTCGTTGACTGCTACTACTGCATCTGTGTTTTCGAGCATGTAGTTAGCCATATCGCCCACAACTGCCATAGGAATCGTCATCTGATCGAAAGTCTTGCTATCCATAAATACGAAGTCATCGCCTTCTTTATACAAATACTGCATGTCGCGCTTTTCCAAGATTGCAATATCAATCTTCACGCCAGAGTTAAATGTGCGATCAATAACTTTTCCAGTCAGAACTGACTTCAGCTTTGTACGAACGAATGCTGGGCCCTTGCCTGGCTTTACATGCTGGAATTCAACGACTGTCCAAAGCTGGGTTTCAATCTCAAGAGTAATTCCATTTTTTAGATCAGCTGTTGTTGCCACGATTCAAACTCCACTCATGTCTGTAGGCGATTATTTTCGGCCATTGATTGTCAATGACAAGGGGTTAAGGATACCCGTATTTGCCGGGTGATTTTTCTACTTAGCCAAGCAAGGATTTGAGGGCGTTAATAGCTAAAACATAGGAATTAGGACCAAATCCGGCGATTGTCCCTGTGGCCACACCAGAAATTACTGATGTGTGACGAAACTCTTCACGTGCCATTGGATTTGATAAATGTACTTCAATGAGTGGCGCCTTTAATAGCTCTGCGGCATCACGAATTGCATAGGAATAATGTGTGAACGCCGCTGGATTAATGATGACCGGTAACTTCGCATCAGCGGCTTCATGTAACCAACCGATAATTGTTGCCTCATCATTGCTCTGCCGAACATCGGCTTGCATCCCTGCAGAAGCTGCTGTGGTCTCAATTAAAGATTTGAGCTCAGCATAATTGAGGTCGCCATAAATTGAAGAGTCGCGTATATCTAAACGGGCCAAATTTGGGCCATTGATAACCATGATCTTCATGAACTAATTCTCTCATATGCCGACCGGAGTTCGCTTTCATTTGCATCCTCAATGCGCAAGGTCTTACCTATGCCACTCAAGGCGACGAAACGCAGTTGATGCCCCCGCGATTTCTTATCTAAAGCAAGCAACGGATAGAGATGTTGCCAAGAATCACTTGGATATTTTGTTGGTAATCCAATGCCGTTCAAAATCTGCTCATGAGTTGCAATGCTCTCTGCATCCAGTAAACCTTTAACCCCAGCGAGTTGGGCAGCAAAGACTAAACCGATAGCTACTGCTTCCCCATGGCGCAGCGAGTATTTGCTATGGATTTCAATGGCGTGACCCAATGTATGTCCATAATTGAGTACTTCTCGCCCGAATGATTCCTTGAAATCACTTGCAACAACATGGGCCTTGACTGCAACAGATCGAGTTATCAAATCTTGGACCAAAGCCGCATCACTTCGAATCGCACTCAGGTTTTTACCCTTAAGTAACTCCAGAATCTGCACATCCACGATAAATCCACACTTAACTACTTCTGCTAATCCTGCGGCAAAATCTCTATCACCAAGAGTTTTCAACCAAGACATATCTACAAGGACTTTGCGCGGTGAATGAAAAGCACCGATTAGA
>JBDLTD010000028.1:0-9553 GCA_039799185.1 Actinomycetota bacterium
CCAGTTGAACCATCACCGGTCACGATGTTTACAACTCCTGCTGGAAGTTCTGCCTGTTGGCACACTTCAGCAAACAAAAGCGCGGTGAGTGATGTTGTTTCGGCTGGCTTTAGAACAACTGTATTTCCAGCAGCAAGTGCAGGTGCAACCTTCCACGCCAACATCAATAAAGGAAAATTCCAAGGGATAATTTGACCTGCAACGCCGTGAGCTTTTGGAGTTGTTCCTAAGCCTGCATATTCAAGCTTGTCAGCCCATCCTGCGTGATAGAAGAAATGTGCTGCAGCAAGTGGAACATCTACATCGCGCGATTCACGAATTGGCTTTCCGTTATCAAGGGTTTCAAGTACTGCGAATTCACGTGAGCGCTCTTGCATGATACGAGCGATGCGAAAAAGATACTTTCCACGCTCTTTGCCACTCATTTTTGACCATGTAGTTGTGTATGCCTTGCGCGCAGCCTTTACGGCAGCATCAACATCGCTTTTACCGCCACGTGCAATCTGTGAGAGAACTTCTTCAGTAGCTGGATTAATGGTGGGGAAGTGCTTACTTCCAGCAACAAACTTGCCACCGATGAAATGTCCGTACTTAGGCTTGATCGAGACGAGGGCGCGCGACTCTGGTGCTGGCGCGTATTCAAAAGACAATTTTTCCTCCATTAGTCGATCGTCACATACTGAGGGCTAGCGTAGTAGCCATCATCCATTTTCATGCGTTGCATTAATAAATCATTTAATAGCGCACTAGCCCCAATACGAAACAGTGATGGTTTGAGCCATTCAGGCCCAGCGGTCTCATTGACTAGGACTAGCTGCTTGATGGCATCTTTAGTATTTCTGATTCCGCCAGCAGGTTTAACGCCTATTCGCACCTGTGTCATTGCATAAAAATCTCTCACTGCCTCAAGCATGACAAGAACAACAGGAGCAGTAGCAGCAGGTGCAACTTTTCCTGTTGAAGTTTTAATGAAATCTGCCCCAGCTGCCATGGCTAAAAATGAGGCTTTGCGAACATTGTCATAGGTAACAAGCTCACCCGTTTCAAAGATAACTTTTAAATGTGCCTTCGTTCCACATACTTCACGGATCTTCACGATTTCATCAAAGACTTCGATATATCGACCTGAAAGAAATGCACCGCGGTCAATCACCATATCAATTTCTGAAGCACCAGCATCAACTGCATCTTTTGTATCTTGAATCTTTACTTGCATTGAGGCACGACCAGATGGGAAGGCAGTTGAAACCGCTGCTACACCAACATGTTGACCACCAATGAGATCTAAGTGCGTGCGGGCAATTGCAACCATATCGTTGTAAACACAGACCGCTCCTACGCTTGGAACAGATGCATCAGTTGGGTCTGGGCGCACAGCTTTAGTGCATAGAGCCTGAACTTTTCCAGGAGTATCTGCACCTTCTAAAGTTGTTAAATCCACCATTGTGATTGCAGTGTCGATTGCCCATCGCTTAGAGGTTGTCTTAATACTACGAGTAGCCAACATTGCTGCTCTTGCATCAGCACCAACTTGATCAACTCCTGATAGCGAACCCAGATATTTCTTTAGGGATGCCTCAGTACCATCGACTAAACCATAAAAACTCACGATAGTAATTCCTTCAAGGGGGCTCGTAACTGATCCAGAACTACTTGCGCAGTTGCAGAATCCTTTGCAATTGCCTCAATGTAACACTTCATCTTTGCTTCTGTGCCACTGGGACGAATGATTATTCGAATCCCACCATCTAACCAAATGCGCAAGCCATCTGTAGGGGGCAAATCATCGTTTGGTTTAGCCAGATCATCAATAGAATTAACTGAGCGCCCAGCAATTTCTTTAGGGGCATTGCGGCGCAAATTTCCCATGATTACACCCACCTGAGAGAGATCGCTCAGGCGTAATGAAATCTGCTCAGTTGCATGAAAACCATGACGAGCCCAAACTTCATCAAGTAGATCAAGCAGAGTCTTATTCTGCGCAGCTAAATCAGTTGCTATCTGAGCTAGCTTGATTGCTGCTGATATTCCATCCTTATCATTGACCGTAATTGCATCAACGGCATAGCCAAGGGCTTCTTCGTAACCAAAAGTTAATCCATCTATCTTTGCTAACCACTTAAAACCTGTCAGCGTTTCTTTAAAATCTAGTTTGTAGTGAGTAGCAATTTTGCTCAATATTGATGAGGAAACTATGGAGTTTGCAAGGATTCCCTTAGTTGTTGTCCTAGCGATTGTTTCGCCTAGAATTACGCCTAACTCGTCCCCGCGAAGCATTCTCCAGCCTTTAATCGGATCTTTAACTGCAGCAGCGCAGCGATCAGCATCTGGATCATTAGCAATTACTAGATCAGCATCAAAAGCACGTGCGGTTTCTAAAGCTAAATCTATTGCACCTGGCTCTTCAGGATTTGGAAATGCAACAGTTGGAAAATCAGGATCAGGCTTTGCTTGAGAATCAACCAAAATGGGTTGTGGGAACCCTGCTTTATGAAAGACATGTTGAAGTGTCTCAGTTCCAACTCCATGCATCGCGGTGTAAACAATCTTTAAGTTTCCAGGCTTACTTGCAAGAGCTGCTGTAATTCCGACGTATTTGTGAACAACTTCTTCGCCTAATACAGTCCATTCTTTTCCACGGGGCTGTGATGAAAGAGATGTGATTGAATCTATTTTTTGTGCAATTGACTCATCTGTAGGTGAAATTATCTGTGAACCACGGTAATGGATCCCATCAACCGTGCCACCTAAATAAACTTTGTAACCATTATCTTGTGGGGGATTGTGGCTAGCGGTAACCATAATTCCCACATCACACTTCAATTCGTTTGTGGCAAAAGCTAGAACTGGCGTAGGAAGTGGGCGAGGCAGGACATAAACCTTCATACCGGCACCACTCATAATCTGCGCAGTTTCAAAAGTGAAATCCTCAGAGCCATAACGGGCATCACGTCCAATTACTACTGAAGTTAATTTACGTTCCTTCATATATGCCGCAATACCTGCAGCCGTGCGACCGACAACGGCTCGATTCATTCCTGAAGGTCCTGGGCGAATAGGGCCGCGTAATCCAGCAGTGCCGAACTGTAAAAAGCCAGAGAAAGAGGCACGCAGCTCTACTTCATTATTGGAATCTAACCATTGCTGTAATTGGGCAGCAGTCTTTGGATCTGGATCATCAGCAATCCATGCTTGAACTTCTTGTTTTAGATCCATGTTCCTAGAATAACTTCGGAATTACCCCTTTGAGAAGAGCGCCCATTCGATCTGCAGCGGCCTTTCCAGCGGCAATAACTTCTTCATGATTTAGTTTTTCGCCAGTAACACCAGCAGCAGCGTTTGTTACTAATGAGATTCCAAGAACTTCAGCACCTAGTGCGTGTGCAGCAATTGCTTCAGGAACTGTGGACATTCCAACTAGATCTGCTCCCATAGTGCGCATCATTAAAATCTCAGCTGGAGTTTCATAGGTTGGACCACGCCAGTGTACGTAGACACCTTCTTCAAGTGATGAATCTTCCTTCTTAACAATTTCGCGAATTCGCTTGCTATAGAGATCTGTTAAATCAACAAAAGTTGCGCCAGATAATGGAGAAACTGCAGTTAAGGAAATGTGATCACGAATGAGAACTGGTTGGCCAACTTTGTAAGCCTTATTTATTCCACCGCACGCATTAGTCAAAATAATAACTTTGCATCCAGCTTTAACCGCAGTTCGAACGCTATGGACAACAGGCTCAACACCTTTGCCCTCATAGAGATGTGTACGACCTAAAAAGACGAGTGCTCGTAGTTTCTTGCCATTTGCATCGATTTCATAGGAGCGAACTTTTCCTGAGTGTCCCTCAACTGTTGGAGGAAGAAAGCCAGTTATATCTTCAGCGTTGCATTCATATGCGGGAGTTCCTAATGCATCAACCGCGCTCACCCAACCAGAACCCATAACTAGGGCAACATCATGGGAGGCGACTCCTGTGCGCTCTGTGATTTCTTTAGCTGCAGCAATTGCCGCGGCTAGTGGATCGGAATAGAGGAGTTCGCTATTTGTCATGCATCAATGATGTCACAAAGAGCTGTTCCACTAGAAACTGTGGCCCCTATGACTGCGCTCAAACTGCTAATAACGCCGGCTTTATGAGCCATGAGTGGTTGTTCCATTTTCATCGCTTCTAGAACGATAACTAAATCGCCGACTTCTACTCGATCACCTTCTTTAACTGCAATCTTCACAACAGTTCCCTGCATTGGACTATTAAGTGCAGCGCCACCTGCGCCACCTGCCATGGATTGCTTTGCTCGATGACGCTTAACTACTGGCTTCGGAGCATGAACTAAAACCTCAAAACGCTTCCCATTGACTTCAGCAACTAAGTGCTCAGGAGCCATGTGTGTTTCAAGTGGAACAACAGGTGCTTGATACATAGGAATCTCATTGTTGAATTCATTTTCAATGTAGCTAGTGTAGATCTTAAAATTTTGAGTAAAAGCTGGATCTTCCAAAATTGCACGGTGGAAGGGAAGTGCTGTGGCTAAGCCTTCGATACTGAATTCAGCTAAAGCACGACGAGCACGCTCAACTGCCTGTTCACGAGTTGCTCCAGTAACAATGAGCTTGGCTAATAATGAATCGAAATTACCACCGATAGTGTCTCCATTTTTAAAACCAGCATCAACTCTTACGCCAGGTCCAGTTGGAATAAGCCAATCAGTAATACGTCCAGGCGCTGGAAGAAATGAGCGACCTGGGTCTTCACCGTTAATGCGAAATTCGATTGAGTGCCCACGAATAACCGGGTCATCAAAGCCAAGAGACTCACCCATTGCAATTCTAAATTGTTCACGAACTAAATCAATCCCTGTTACTTCCTCGCTCACTGGGTGCTCCACCTGCAAGCGAGTATTTACTTCTAGAAATGAAATTGTTCCATCAAGACCAATTAAGAATTCGCAAGTACCAGCACCAACGTAGCCAGCCTCTTTCATAATGGCTTTACTTGATCTGTAGAGCTCTTCTTCTTGTGCTTTGCTCAAGAAAGGAGCAGGTGCTTCTTCGACAAGTTTTTGGTGGCGACGTTGCAGTGAGCAATCTCGTGTACTAACGACAACAGCATGACCATGTTTATCAACTAAAACTTGAGTTTCAACGTGGCGGGGCTTATCCAAATAGCGTTCGACAAAGCATTCACCGCGACCAAAGCCGCTAATGGCTTCACGAACTGCAGATGCAAATAACTCTGGAATCTCTTCCATTGTGCGGGCAACTTTTAAGCCACGCCCACCACCACCATGAGCGGCCTTAATTGCAACAGGTAACCCATGTTCTTTAGCAAAAGCTAAAACTTCTTCATGGCCTTCAACTGGATCTTTAGTTCCAGCAACAAGTGGAGCCCCAGCTTTAGCTGCAATTTTTCGTGCTGATACTTTATCGCCGAGTGCACGAATTGCTGCAGGGGAAGGCCCAATCCAAATAAGTCCTGCATCTATAACGGCCTGTGCAAAGTTGGCATTTTCAGATAAGAATCCATAACCAGGGTGAACTGCATCAGCACCTGATTGCTTAGCTACTTCGATTAGTTTTTCAATATTCAAATATGTCTCAGTTGCAGTTGTTCCATGGAGAGAATAAGCAGCATCAGCCATCTGGGAATGAATTGCATTGCGATCTTCTTCTGAATAAACGGCAACGCTTTCTAAACCATGATCTTTACAAGCACGAATGACACGGACTGCAATCTCACCGCGGTTAGCAATTAAAACGCGCTTCATTGCATCACCTTAACTTCTGGCCAGGAGTAGCCGAGTTGCTCAAAGGCTTTTCTCACAAAGGGCATAGAAATTCCAACTACATTTGTGTAGTCACCTTCAATTGAAGGGATGAAGGGTGAGCTAAATCCATCCAGAGTGAATCCACCAGCAACGTGTAACGGTTCACCGGTAGCAACATAATCTGCGATTTCAGCATCTGTCATGTCATCAAAAGTCACTTTTGTAGTGACGATACTTGAAATCTCTTTGTCCTTTGTTGTGTCAATAATGCAGTGACCGGTATGGAGTAATCCGGTGTTCCCGCGAACTCTAGAGGCACGCTCAATTGCAATCTCTGGAGTGGCTGGTTTACCAAGAGATTGTGAATCAAATTCAAAGGTTGAATCACAACCAATAATTATGGCTGGAAAATCTATTTGCTCACGAATAGTGTGTGCTTTAGTTATTGCCAAGGCAATCACCATATCTGCAGGTGTCATAGCGTTAAAGAAATCTGTTTCTTCATCAACATGGCTGACCATGATCGTCGGCTTTAATCCAGCCGATTCAAGCAAGCGACGTCTGGACACAGAAGCAGAAGCTAAAACTATTCTTGGCATCGATTATGAATTCTTTCGTGCGCCGAAAGTAATTTGATGGGGCAAGGCTTCTCGAAGTTGCGGCAAACCGTAAATACTTCTGCGAATCACAGGCTTTAGCTCTTCACGCTTATGTTGTGCCAAAGCGGCTTTGAGCGCTTCCAACTCTTGCGCAGTCGGATCCCCTTTAATGATTGAAAACTCCATTACAGCGGAATATTTCCGTGTTTGCGTGCAGGCAATGTGTCGCGCTTGGTGCGCAAAGTTCTAAATGCCTTTGTGATGTAAGCACGTGATTGATTTGGTTCAATGACTGTATCAATCGTTCCGCGCTCAGCAGCTAAGTATGGATTTGCGAGTGATTCGTTGTATTCATTGATTAACTCAGCTCTAGCTGCTACTGGATCTTTTGCATCAGCAATTTCCTTGCGATACAGGATATTCACTGCACCTTGTGCGCCCATTACGGCAATCTCAGCGCTTGGCCAAGCAAAGTTAATATCGCTACCAAGATACTTAGAGCCCATAACAATAAATGCTCCGCCATAAGCTTTGCGAGTAATAAGTGTTACAAGTGGCACAGATGCTTCTGCGTAGGCATAGAGCAATTTAGCCCCGCGGCGAATAATTCCATCCCATTCCTGTTCAGTACCAGGCAAGAAACCAGGCACATCAACAAGGGTCAAGATTGGGATATTGAATGCATCGCAAAAACGTAAGAATCGTGCAGCTTTTTCGCTGGAGTTAATATCAAGTGTTCCAGCCAACTGATTAGGTTGATTTGCAATGATTCCAATTGTTTCACCTTCAATACGGGCAAAACCAACAATGATATTTGGAGCATAGAGAGCATGAACTTCTAGGAATTCTGCCTCATCAACTAGCGCTTGAATCAAAATCTTCATGTCATAAGGTTGATTTGGACTATCTGGAATCAGAGTATCGAGTGCGATATCTGTTGCTTTCTTTTCTAAAAGCTCTGTTGGTGGAAGATGTGGAGCTCTGTCCATATTATTTGATGGCAAATATGAAAGAAGCGCTTTAACGTAATCAATCGCATCTGCTTCATTTTCAGCTAAGTAGTGTGAATTACCAGTGCGAACATTATGAGTTCGTGCTCCACCTAACTCTTCCATTCCTACTTCTTCGCCCGTCACAGTCTTAATAACATCTGGACCAGTAATAAACATATGCGAAGTCTCATTAACCATCACAGTGAAGTCAGTGAGTGCTGGGGAATATGCAGAACCACCCGCACATGGGCCAAGGATCAAAGAGATTTGAGGAATAACACCAGAAGAGCGAGTGTTTAGGCGGAAGATTTTTCCGTAACCTGCAAGAGAAGCAACGCCTTCTTGAATACGAGCTCCACCTGAGTCATTTATTCCAATAAGTGGAATTCCACTCTTTAAAGCAAACTCAGCAATCTTGACAATTTTTTCTGCATGAACTTCACCAAGTGAACCACCCATGATTGTGAAATCTTGTGAATACAGAGCAATAGGACGACCATCTACAGTTGCTGTTCCAATTACAACGCCATCTCCGTAAGGACGATTATTTTCCATCCCAAATTGCGTTGAACGGTGACGGGCAAACTCATCAATTTCAGTAAATGAATCTGGGTCAACCAACATTTCAATACGCTCACGGGCAGTGTTCTTGCCCTTGGCATGCTGCTTCTCAACGGCGCGTGCTGAGCCAGCGTGTACAGCTTCCTCAACTCGTGCGCGCAGATCTTCGATTTTCCCGGCAGTTGTATGCAGATCACGGCTCATACCCCTACGGTACATGTCATGGGCGTTGAAATGCTAAGAGGGGCACTTGATAAGTCACTTATCAACTCTTCAGTTACGCAGTACTGGCGAGTAAGCGTGGTTGATGTCACCGCCTCCACGCAAAACGATCTTGCCGCTTTAGCGCGAAGTGGAAAAGCTAAACCTGGCGATGTCATTGCCGCCAATTATCAAAGTGCCGGCCGAGGAAGATTATCAAGAACGTTTGAAGCACCCAAAAACTCTGCGCTTCTTTTCTCTTTCTATATTCAACCAAAGAGAAATAAAGAAGATTGGGGATGGATTGCATTAATTGCCGGTGTATCAGTTGCACAAGCGCTAGATAAAGTTAAGGCAAGTGTTAAATGGCCTAATGATATTTTGGTAAATGAGAAAAAGATTTCTGGATTGATCGCAGAAATAGTTGATGATGGAGTTGTCATTGGAATTGGAATAAATGTTGGAATGACTACGGAAGAACTTCCTGTTCTAACTGCCACATCTTTAGCAATTGAAGGTGTGAGTGATACAAATAGAAACGAAATTTTGGCAAGAGTTCTGGCTTTATTTGAAGCCAACTTCACTGCTTGGGATGCAGGAGATAATTCAGTGGCACAGCTCTACGCATCCCTGAGCTCCACCCTTGGAACTAAGGTACAGATTCATTATCCGAACGAACAAATTGAAAAAGGCCTGGCAGTGGCAATCTCGCCCCGCGGAGAGTTGATTTTAGATTCAGGTAGCCATGTTCAAGCAGGCGACGTAGTTCATCTACGATAAGCCAGTGAGTAATCATTTTCCAACTGTTGGCGTGATTGGTGCTGGGCAATTAGCTCGCATGAGCGTTGCTCCTGCGGCAGCACTTGGAATCAATCTCTTGTTACTTGCAAATGATGCTCACGATAGTGGAGCGCAAATAACAAACCATGTGGTCGGTGACTATAGAGATCTAGAAACAGTCCGTGCATTCGCCCGCAAATGTGACGTCATTACTTTTGAACACGAATTGATCCCACTGAGCATCATTAAAACTTTAGAGGCAGATGGGGTAGTAGTTCGTCCAAGTTCTGCCAGCTTTATATTTTCACAAGATAAAGCTGCAATGCGAGAGCGCTTGAGCAAATTTCCTTCACCAAAGAACGCCGTGGTAACTAAAGCCGAAGAAGTGCGTGAATTCCCAGTAATTGCTAAAGCTATTTCAGGCGGTTATGACGGACGTGGCGTATGGAAAATCAATATCATGGTCAAGCAACTACTTGGGCACCAACTCAAACTATTCAGCGCGATGGCATATGCGTTATAACTATTACGCCAGCCCCAGAGTTATCCAATGAATTAAGTGAGAAAGCACAGAAATTAGCTTTAGATATTGCCAATGAAATTGGAGTCATTGGTGTTATGGCAGTTGAAATCTTTGTTAAAGGTGAAGAGTTA